>JBGCFJ010000077.1:0-2975 GCA_045106885.1 Saprospiraceae bacterium | reverse complement strand
GCAAAAATAATGGGTAACCAAAAAGCGATGGAAGAGGAAGCCTCTTTTTGGGAAGTCGTTCGTATTTTATTATCTAAAAAAACGTTTATTTTCGTAGCATTTGCTTGTGGATTACATACCTTTAGTAATTACGGAGTAGGTAATTTCTTTGCGCCCTTTTTAGCTAGAGTTCATGGAATGCCTGTAGAAGATATTGGTATGTGGTTGGGGATTACTTCTGGTTTTGGTGGTATTATTGGTACCTTCCTTGGTGGCTTTCTGGCGGATAAATATGGTAGAAAAGACCTTCGATGGTATATGTGGATTCCAATTATTGCAGGTTTACTAAACTTCCCTTTTTCTTATTTTGCTTTTTTTAGTGGGAATCTAAATGTGGTTTTATTCACCTATTTTATAACCGCTTTATTGACTGCCTTATATTTAGGGCCAAGTATTGCAGTCACGCATAATTTAATTGATGCTAAAAAACGGGCTTTAGCCTCTGCTATCTTATTTTTAGTCCTCAATTTTATTGGTTTAGGTTTAGGCCCAGTAGCCATTGGAATTATAAGTGATTACTTAAGTGCAGATTATGGGGCAGAATCCTTACGGTATGCTTTTACCATTACTTGGATTACAGGTACTATTTCTTTAATCTTATTCTATTTAGGGTCTAAAACTTATCAAGAAGAAGCATTGGTTAAAAAGGTAACGACTACCAAAAAAGAAAATAAGGCGAGTGATATGGGCCCTATTTTAAATATCGTCTTAGGCGTCTTCTTATTATTTGTGGTCGGTTTATTCTTTTTACAAATGGGCTTAGCTGGTGTTAATGTTTTAGGCATGTCGCTTTGGATTCTCGCATTGATTGGTTTATTATTTGCCAGCGGCGTTTATTTGACAGCTAAAGGATATTTAAATGGAGAATAAAATAGGTTTTGACTATTTCTAGACTTTGAAAAAATAGGGTTATTATGTAATTTTAGCGCATGAGTAAAGAGACTTTACAAACACTAAATGAAGAAGATTTGGAAATAGCAAGCCAAAAGGCAACTCGTATGCTTAATATAGTCCTATATATCTTTATTTTTTCTTTGGTTGCAGTCTCTGGTTATTCAGGTTATCAAGCAGGAAAAGGAACCAATCTTCCTTGGTCAGTTTGGATACCACCACTTTTTTTAGGTGCTATCGCAATTTCGCTTGCAATGCGCCGCATGTATAAAGTCAAAAAAGAAATTGCTAATAGAACAAATAATAATCAAGTATGAAAATAGTACATTTTAGTTTCCTTTTTATGTTGAATATGGTCTTATGTTCGTCCATACAAGCCCAAACTTTTCAATTAGCTACAGATACTGCTACCACCATTACGGTAACAGGCACTTCCACCCTACATGGTTGGACGGTAGCAGTAAATGAAGTGCAAGATGTGCCTACTACACTAACTTTATCTGGTGAAAATGAAAATACCGTTGATAGCTTTGCTTTTGGGGTTGTCATCAATAGTATGGATGGTGGACGAGGCGCTTCTATGAACGCTAAAATCACGAATGCTTTACAAGCAGCTACTCATCCAGTTATTAGCTACCAGCAAAATGAGTCTGCTGTTATCTCAGAAGTGGATGATGCAGGTAATTTCACCTTGATTTCCAAAGGTCTTTTAAAAATGGTAGGCATGGAGAAAGCAATTGAAATTGAAGTAATGGGGCAAAAAACCGATAGTGGTATCATCTTAAAAGGTAGTAAGCCGTTGAAGTTTAGTGAATTTGACATCGAACCACCTTCTGCTATGTTTGGGCAGATTGTTTGTGGAGATGATATTGCGGTTAATTTTGAATTTCGATATCAGAAGTAATATTTTCTATAGCGCCGAACTACTTGACATAAGTTGTCCCAACGGATTTTATTCCCAACGGATTTTTAAATAGGAAAAAATATCCGAGATACAAATTAGCTTATCTTCGATATAAAACTATCAAAATAATTATTTATAGCCACACTCATTTTTTATGTTAAAACAATTTTTATTATTCGTACTACTTTCTTCTCTTTGTGCTTGTGCCACAACTGGTCAAAATAAAATGGCTAAGGAGGAGGTAAAAGAAGCTGTTACTAAAAAAACTGAAACTACTGAAAGTAATATTATAGATGCTAAAATACCAGCAACAGAAGTCTCTTTTAAATTAGCTTTAGTTCCAGCAGGAAGTTATCAAATGGGTAGCCCAGCAGGAGAAGAAAATCGAGCCGAAGATGAAGGCCCACAGATGGAAGTCAAAGTCGAATCTTTTTATATCGGGGTACACGAAGTGACCTTTGATGAATTTAATATTTTTAGAGAAAAAGAATTAGACAAAGCGCCTGAAGGTCGAACAGATTGGGATGCGGATGCTTTTGCCAGACCTAGTCCACCTTACGAAGACCCTACTTTTGGGATGGGTAAGGAAGGATTTCCTGCCGTTAGTATGACGCAATTTTCTGCTTTGCAGTATTGTAAATGGTTATCTGATAAAACAGGCGATTTTTATCGTTTACCAACTGAAGCAGAATGGGAATATGCTTGTCGAGCAGGTAGTACAACCGCTTATTATCATGGAGATGATACCCAATTATTAGATGATTATGCTTGGCATTATGATAATAGTTCGGAAAAATATCATAAAGTCGGCAGTAAAAAGCCGAATGCTTGGGGCTTATACGATATGTTGGGCAATGTGTCAGAATGGACTTTAGACCAATATAAAAAAGATGCTTATACAACCATAGCCGCCGAAATGGCCACCGAAATCAATCCTTGGATACAACCAACGCGCTTACATCCAAGAACAGTAAGAGGAGGCAGTTGGGATGATTCCAAAGAAGACCACCGTTGTGCCGCAAGAATTCGGTCAAGCAGCAAATGGAAAGAAAGAGACCCACAAATTCCAAAAAGTTTTTGGTGGAATACCGATTCTCCTTTTGTCGGATTTAGAATCGTGAAACCTGCTAAGCAACCAACA
>JBGCFJ010000769.1:0-6520 GCA_045106885.1 Saprospiraceae bacterium | reverse complement strand
AATAACCCGCGAACTAAAATCGGATTCCCAGAAGTACAATTAGGCTTGATTCCTGGTGGGATGGGGAACTCTAAAGCACCTTATTTAATGGGGATGCAAGGGTCTATGATGGCGATTTTACAATCACAGCAAGTAAATCCTGAAAAGGCAATGAAAGCTGGGTTGATTAGTGCGGTAGTGGATTCTCCTGAGGCAGCATTGGCAGCAGCTAAGGCGTATGTCTTAGAAGGTGGAAGTGCCGTGCAACCTTGGGATAATAAAAAGCATAGAATTCCAGGTGGTGGTGTCATGTCTCCAAATGGGGTACAAAGTTTGATGGGCGGTATCGGTAATGTTAGAAAGCAAACAGGGGGTAATTACCCAGCTGCTAAATATGCGCTGAACGTTATTTATAAAGGGTTGCAGATGCCAATCGATAGAGCTATCGAGGTAGAGGCAAGTCAATTTATCGCTGCATTCTACTCAAAAGAGGCACAAAATTTAATCCGTACAGGATTCTTTGCCATCAATGAGGCGAAGAAAGGAAAGATGAAGCCTAAGGGGCATGATAAATACGAGATCAAGAAATTAGGGATGTTAGGTGCAGGAATGATGGGAGCAGGTATTGCGTATGTTTCTGCGGTTGCAGGAATGGAAGTAATGTTGAAGGATGTGAAGATGGAAGGCGCTGAAAAAGGAAAAGCTTACTCTGAAGGCATCTTAAAGAAGAAGATTTCTAGAGGAAGAAGTACTGAAGAAAAAGCAAAAGCTATTTTAGATAGAATCACACCAACAATCGACCCGAATGATATGGCAGGTTGTGATATGGTGATTGAGGCAGTTTTTGAAGATAGAAATCTAAAGGCTAGAGTAACGAAAGAAACAGAAGCAGTTTTAGGCGCAGATAAAATCTACGGTTCTAATACTTCTACCTTGCCAATTACGATGTTAGCAGAAGCGTCTGACAGACCAGCTAACTTTATTGGTATTCACTTTTTCTCTCCAGTAGATAAGATGCCTTTGGTAGAAATTATCGTTGGAAAAGAAACGTCTGACAGAGCTTTAGCAGCAGCTATCGACTATGTAGTGGCGATTAGAAAAGTGCCGATTGTGGTGAATGACAAGCAAGGCTTCTTTACGTCTCGTACTTTTGGAACGTATACTTCCGAAGGCGCACATCTATTAATGGAAGGAGTACCTCCTATTATGATAGAAAATGTGGCTAAGCGTATAGGGATGCCTGTTGGACCTTTAGCCGTAACGGACGAAGTTTCACATACTTTAGGCCTTCATGTAATGGGAGAAATGCCAGAAAGAGATGCAGAGACAGAAAAAGTGTACCAGATGACGAAAAAATTAGTAGATTTAGGTCGTCATGGTAAAAAGAATGGCAAGGGGTACTACGATTACGATGGTAAAACGAAGACGCTTTGGCCAGGATTAGAAGATATGTTCCCATCAAACGTCAATACTTTAGATGGTGAAACTATCGGAAAAAGATTGTTGCACAGAATGGCTTTAGAAACTTACCGATGTTTCGACGAAGGGGTTTTAAGAGCGACTAAAGATGGAGACGTTGGGTCTTTATTAGGATTTGGTTTTCCTCCTTATACAGGTGGAGCGATTTCTTATATTGACTACGTAGGTCTAGACCAATTCATAGCAGATTGTGATGATTATACCGAAAGATTTGGTGCTAGATGGACGGTTCCTGCTAACTTACGCCAAATGGCAGCAGATGGTAAAACTTTCTACGGAAAGAATCGAATTGCAGCCAATGGTGGTGCAGCCGCTAAATTAGGCATGTCTGAAATCAAGAAAATGTTAGAGCCAGAATTAGTGGCTTATGCTAACAAAATTGGTATTTCAGCTACCGTAGATGATTTGAAGAAAGATACTTTACAGAAAGTATTGAATAAATTAGGATATTAATTTTTTAAGAGGTCAGAAGTCAGACCATTGCATTGTCAGAAGTCAGATTGCCTAGTGCTTATCTGACTTCTGACAGTCAATGTAATTGACGGTCTGACTTCTGACATCTAAAAAAAAGTCATGAAAAACCTCAACGGAAAAGTAGCCGTCATCACCGGCGCAGGCTCAGGAATGGGCAAAGAATTAGCCATCCAATTAGCAGCAAAAGGGGCGAAAGTCGCTTTAAATGATTGGGATGGAGATAATTTACAAGCCACTTTGGATATCGTCAAAAAGAATGGTGGTACTGGTATTGCCAAACGATATGATGTGTCTAATCGAGAAGCGGTGTATGCTTTTAAGGACGAGGTTTTGAATACTTTTGGACAAGTTGATATTGTCATTAATAATGCAGGAATTGCCTTACCAAGTTATAATATCGAAGATGTACCTTACGATGAATTCGAGAAGTTGATTAACATCAATATGTGGGGCGTGATTTACGGGACTAAAGCCTATTTACCACATTTACAAACTCGCTCAGAAGCGGTTATTGCAAATACTTCTAGTGTTTTTGGCATTATGGGATTTCCTACACAAGGGCCTTATTGCGCCGCTAAATTTGCGGTAAAAGGATTTACGGAATCTTTGCGCTTAGAATTAGCAGCACAAGAATCTAAGGTAAGAACTTTATCCATTCATCCAGGACGTATCTTTACAGATATTGTTAGAAATGTTGAACATAAACCAGGGACGGTAACGGAAGCAGAAAAGGCAGAAATGGCAAAGCAATTTGATGAAGGTGGTGATGGAACTACCGCAGCAGATGCGGCTAAGCAAATTATCCAATCTATTCAAAAAGGAAAGCCTAGATTGTTGATTGGTTCAGATGCTCGGTTCATTGACAGAATGGTTCGTTTATTACCAACTAAATATGCAGGAATCATCTTGAAAAGATTAGGTGCAGCCGAAAATAGTGCGGTAGCAAAACCTGTAAAACCAGTTGCCAAAAAAGTAGCTGAAAAAGTGACCGAAAAGGTGGCTTAAAGTCTTAAAAATGTATGGCTATATTGTTGAATTGTTATAGTATTTTCAAGCAACAATTTAACAATGTAGCAATTTAACAATAAAACAATAATAAAAACATGGATCTTTCTTTGATCGTAGGCGAAATGTCAAAAAAAGCGGCGGCTGTAGCGCCAATCGGAAATACGTTAAAATTTGATATGGGTGGTGAAATCATCTATATTGATGGGAATAACGGCAATGCTGTTACTACTGAAGATAAAGACGCAGATTGTACGATTAGTGTTGATAAAGACGATTTTATCGCTTTAACAAATGGAGAATTAAACCCAATGATGGCATTTATGGGCGGAAAGATTAAAGTAGATGGAGATATGAGTGTCGCTATGAAATTACAATCTTTACTATAGGATTTTAATCCTTAGTTTTAATACTAAAGAGAGGGTTACTGTATCAGTAACCCTCTCTTTATTTTTAAGTGCTTACACAAAATTTAAAACCAATTCCATCCTGTAAAAAGAATGTGCTGATGCCGCCACCTGCCATACTTACTCGACTATAAATAATTTAAATTAATAAGCAGCAGTTAAATCATTTTTGGCTTGTCTTAATTTCATTCTTTCTTCTAAAGTCAAATTAACCGTTTCTTCGATTTTTTCCTTAATTTTTAAGGTCGTTCTACGGTTTTCTTGATGAAGTGCCTCTCCGCAATCAACGCCATTACCACAATCATTGATTAATTGGGTTTCTCCATAACCAACTGCATCCATTCTTTGGTTGATATCACTGCCTAACTTTTGTGTTAAATAAGACTTAGCACTATTAACTCTTCTTTGAGATAAATTCATATTATAATCATCTTGACCTCTTGCATCCGCATGACCACCCAATTCGATAGATAATTGTGGATTGTGCTCAATGATTCTAGACAAAGAATCTAAAATCCAGAAAGACTTTGGCTGTAATTCTGCGCTATTATATTTGTAATAGATATTTGGAATCGCTACTTCTTCTCCAACCGTGATAGAATCTAAGGTAACTGGGAAAATGTAACGGTCACCATATTCTCCATTGATTTCGAAAGGAGGATTATTCAATCCGTCAATACAAAATTTTGCTTTTTGCGTACAATCTGGGTCGTAGGAAATATTAATTTCTTTAGCAAAATAATTCGGTGCTTGAATTAGCATCGTTAAGTCATTGCCATAAGACATATTTTCAAAGTACGTAACACTACTGTACTTATTGGTTGGCATTTCTGTATAGTCTCTTTTGAAAATTGTTTTTTGTTGAGTATGATCGTAGATTTCGATTAAAACGTCGGTGTGATTAAGTGGCGTATTATCGGCTCGGAAGATTTCGAAGCCAAGCATAAATTTTTCTGCGCTTCTAGCCCCTTTTTTGGGATTTTTAGGACCATCAATAGTAGTAAAAGAACAGAAAAGTGTAAAAGCTAAACAAGCTGAGATTAAAACTCGTGTCATGGGTAAAGATTATATATGTTAATAATTTTGGATATATACATATAATTATTACGTCGCTAATTTATTCTTAAATAAAGCTTTGCCAAAACGGCAGATGAGATTTTAGCCTTACTTAAAAGTCAATAATTAACTGTGCGATATTTATATGTTGAAAATAGTAGAAACTTTGGAAGAAATCCAAAAGGCAAGAATAGTAAGTAACTATATTAAGTCACGATGTGGGATTATGACAAAATATAGAAATAGTAAAAAAGAAAAAATAAATAGTCAAATCTGAAACTTCAAAGTATGGTCTACCAATACTTTTTAACTTTACATTTGTACTTTTAACTTTTAAATTTTACTGATAAAGGTGTTGTGTTCTGGAATTATTCATCAGTTTCTGAATGCAATATACGTCAACTAGATGAATAATGTTTGCCCTTTTTTGATTTATAATATTTAATTCTCTGAAAATGTATGATTTGTGACAAAAAAAATATATGTCTTTTTTTGAAACATTGCTTGAATGGCTAAAAAAGATGGTTTTTAGCGGAATTTACGATTGTTTTTGCCTAATGGATAATGCGACCCTGCGCTCAATGCCCTTTGCTAAATATCATTAACAAAACCTTTGAAAATAGTTAACAGGAAAGCTTTTGATGATTGTCTATCTATTGAAAAATATTCCCAAAACATTCATTTTATTAATTTAAACCATTGCGGTACGAGAAGTTTAATGGTTGAATTTTCAAACTTTGTCTTGGTTGCGGAATCCCCTTTAAATAGTAAAAACGGAGCGCTATTATTAAAAGAAGTCAAAAAAATAGCACTTAATAAGCCTATTAAGTATTTTACTTTTGGACACTTTTATCCGCATTATATGGGAGGGATTCGCCCTTTTATTCATCACGAAGCTAGTATAATTTGCACGAAAGCAGACCGAGACTAAAGGACAACGTATTTAATTTAGGTGACTTTCAATTCTTTCCGCAATCGTTCCAATTCCACTTTCAATTCTTGAATAATAGTTTGATGCGCCGCATCTTCTATCAAATTATGCATCTCCGAAGGGTCAAGTTCCAAATCATATAATTCCCAAGCATCAATATCATTAAAGAAATGAATCAATTTATAACGGTCAGTCCGAACCCCATAGTGTTGTTTGACCGAATGCCAACCGTGTGGATATTCAAAGTATTCATAATAAACAGATTTTCGCCAATTTGTTGGTGTTTTTCCTGCCAAAACTGGACGTAAGGATGTTCCTTGAAAATCGGTAGGAATATCGACCCCTGCATAATCTAAAAAAGTAGGCGCAAAATCGACATTCACCACTAAATCTTCGTTGACTTGTCCCGGAGGAATTGCTTTTGGATACCGAGCTACTAAAGGCATGCCCATAGATTCTTCGTACATAAATCGCTTGTCATACCAGCCATGTTCCCCTAAATAAAAGCCTTGGTCGGAAGTATAAATAACCAACGTATTTTCTGCTAAACCATTCTCATCTAAATATTTTAAAACTCGACCAATATTATCATCGACTGCTTTGACGGAGCCTAAATAATCTTCCATGTATCGCTGATATTTCCATTCCACCAATTCCTTTCCTGATAATGGATGATCTCTGAATTTTTTCCGAATCGGGTCATAATAAGCATTCCAAGCCGCTTTTTGTTCGTCCGTCATTCGCCCATAATTAGAATTGACCCAATTATTAGTAGGGTCAAATTTTCCGCCACCACCGCCAGTTCCAACGGGAATACCTTCGTAATCTTCGGGCATTAATTTCATGTCCAAAGACAAAAACATATCCTTAACATGCATATCTTGTTCAGCCGCCGCAGCCGAACGAGTCGCATAATCATCCCAAAAATTAGCGGGCATTGGAATGTCCTTAAATTTCCCAAAATCTCTTGGATGAGGCATCCAATTTCTATGCGGGGCTTTATGGTGATAGAGCATACAAAACGGCTTGTTTTTGTCTCTAGTCTCCAGTGTGTTTAGCGCCATATCGGTGATAACATCTGAAGTAGAACCGATAGTTGTTGGGTTATCGGCGGTACCGCCATTTGTCCCGATGTCTGGCGGTTTGGGATTGTAGTAGTGGGTTTGGTTAAAGAGGAAATTGGAGGTGG
>JBGCFJ010000768.1:0-2211 GCA_045106885.1 Saprospiraceae bacterium | reverse complement strand
CATGTTTTTTTTTTTTTTTTTCTTCTTCGTGACATAATACACGTATACCCAATTGGAATACGGGAATACCTTCATCCACTACTCGTTTCATTACTGATGCGTGGCTGTATTTATCACCTAAGTAAGCATCTCGCAAATCCGCATGTGCATCAATTTGAATGACCCCAATATCTTTGATGCCTGCGTCTAATAAGCCTTTCACCACACCGTAAGTTATCGAGTGTTCGCCTCCTAAAGCAATCGGAAAACCACCTATTTTAACAATTTTCTGAATGTCTTTGGCGATATTTTTGATGACTTTAGCCCCTTTCCCTTTGACATTTACGGGTGGGTGCGTATAGATGCCTTGTTCACACGGTGTACTATAGCCATCCCAAGTTTCTAGTTGCCAAGACGCCTCCATAATTTTTGCAGGCCCTAACCCCGTACCACCTTGATAGGAGACGGTTGCCTCATAAGGTACAGGTAAGATATGAAAGCGAGCTTTATCTATTGGTGGATGCTTAAACTCTGAACCTAAGAAAATAGGGTAGCCTGGTGCGGCTAATTGATTAAATTCGTCCATATTTTTTTTGGTGTTGTAGGTAATGTAGATTAAGACAAACGATTTCGAAAATCTTCATACCCAAATTCCCGAACCACTCGAACGGCATTGGTTACAGAATTCCAAATAGCAATCGAGGGTAACCTAATCCCATTAAAAGTAGTGGTTTTAACCATGGTATAATGCGACATATCATCAAACATCAAGCGTTGCCCTATCTGTAAAGGTTTATCAAAACTATAATCACCAATCACATCCCCCGCTAAACAAGTTTGTCCACCCAAACGATAAGTAAAACTTTTTTCTTTGGCTGTTCCTGCGGCTAATTGCCTATCTGTAATAATTTCTGCTCGATAAGGCATTTCAATTGTATCAGGCATATGGCAATTTGCCGAAGTATCCAAAATTGCAATATCTAATTGATTATGTCCAAAATCCAATACTTCGCTTACCAAAACACCTGTATGAATGGCAATCGCCTCTCCAGGTTCTAAATAAACTTGGACTTGATATTTTTTTTGAAAGGCTTTGATTCTGTTAATCAATCTATCTACCTCATAATCTGGATGAGTAATATGATGTCCACCACCAAAATTGACCCATTTTAAATGAGGAACATAGTCTCCAAACTGTCTTTCTACTCCATCCAAAGTACGGTCTAAAGGTTCAAATCCCTGTTCGCACAGGGTATGAAAATGCAACCCACTAATACCGTTTAAATCAGTTGGTTTAGGGGCATACGTTTTGAATTCATCAATAGTAATGCCTAGTCGAGAGCCTGGCGCACAAGGGTTATAAATAGCCGTTGCCCCTTCTGAATGCATAGGGTTAATACGCAAACCGAAACTTAGAGCAGGACGTTCCTTCTTGGCGACTTGAATCATTGGCTGATAATGCTGCCATTGATGAAATGAATTAAACACCACATGGTCAGAGATAGCCAATACTTGTTGTAAATCCTCTTTCTTATAAGCAACGGAATAGGTATGTACTTCTCGTTTGTCGCCCCCATTTTTGTTTCCCCCAAATTCTTCGTACCCCAATTGCGCCTCATGCAATCCACTTGCACAAGTCCCTTGCAAATATTTACAAATCAACGGGGCTAAACTGAACATGGAAAAAGCTTTCAAGGCGAGTAAAACCTTAGCTCCTGACTCGGCTTGCACTCTTTTTAAGATTTGTAAATTATGTTCTATAGCTACTTCATCTACAACAAAGCAGGGAGATGGAACGCTATGCGGATTAAAATTGAAAAAGGTCTTACTATTGATATTCATACTGCGGCTTGCGAGTTACGGGTTACGTGTTGCGAGTTGCTGGTTCCTTACGTTTGAATGCTCGTAACCAGCAACTCGCAACTGATTAAACTTCCAAATCTCCCCAACCATCCTGCTCAATCACTCGAACAGGCATCCCATATTTATCCATATCTTTGATAAAAGGGTCAGGGTTTAATTCTTCTAAATTCCAGACACCTGCTTTTAACCAATGTCCTTCTATCATCATTTTAGCACCGACCATACAAGGTACACCAGTAGAGTAAGAGATAGCCTGAGATTGTACTTCTTTATAACAATCTTGGTGGTCTTTTACAGTATAAACAAAGACTGATTTTTTCTCGCCATCCTTAATTCCTTTGACTAAACAACCGATACAAATTTCACCTT
>JBGCFJ010000767.1:0-2684 GCA_045106885.1 Saprospiraceae bacterium | reverse complement strand
TGTAGACAAAGATGATTCTAAAGGGATTTATGTAAGTGGCGCAAAAATGGTAGCAAGAGGGTCCATGTTAACGCACGGTACTTTTGTTGGTTTAACGGGCAATATCACTTCCAGAATGCAAGTGGGTAGGGATGAGGATATGGCAGTTATTTTCTTTGCGGATATGAATACGCCTGGCTTAAAAATGGTTTGTCGCCCTTCTTATGAAGCAAAGTCTACGAGTGCTTTTGATAATCCATTGTCTAGTCGATATGATGAAAATGATGCCGTTTTAGTAATGGACAAGGCATTTATTCCTTGGGAAAATGTGTTGGTTTATCGGGATATTGAACGTTGTAAAACTTTTTATGCAGGGTCTGGTTTTTTCAATCGGTATAACCTACAAGCAGGGGTGCGATTATCTGTTAAAATGGAATTCATGGCTGCCTTATTAGAAGAAGGCACTAAAACTTCTGGAACTAATAAATTCAGAGCCATCCAAGCAGCTATTGGAGAAGTGGTTGCCACTAGAAATATTATTTGGGGGATGACGACCGCAATGGTCAACGATACGATTAAGTTGGGGACAGATGGTGTGGTGCCAAATCCAGAAGTGGCCGCAAGTTTGCGTTACCACATGGCGACTAGTTGGGATAAAGTGCGAGATATTTATCAACGGTATTTAGCAGGTGCGCCGATATATACGATTTCCAGTCAAAACGATTTGCACAATCCAGAATTCCGTCCCATTATTGACCAATATTACAGAGGGACGGGAAAACCTGCCATTGAACGAATCAAATTATTCAAGATGGTTTGGGATGCGATGTATTCAGAGTTTGCTGGTCGTCATGCACTATATGAAAGAAACTATTCTGGAAACCATGATATGCAGCGGATTGATGTGTTGTCAATGGCAGAAAAATCAGGCTCGATGAATAGTTATCGAGGAATGTTGCAAGATTCTTTGAATGACTATGATGATTTTGGATGGAAGAATGATTGGGTGAATTTGGAGCAAAAGGATAAGGTAGTGATGGCTTAGGCTTCAGAAAATATTTATGTGCTTTGATATTAAAAGAAGAGAGATTGCGCAAGTAATCTCTCTTTGTCGTAAATTGAGCCAGTCAAGTTTTGTGAATTGTGAATGTAGCTTAGACATTCCTGTCTGAGTAGTAAGTGCTACAAACAGCGTAGTAAATGCTCAGACAAGAATGTCTAAGCTACGAACAGTAAATAATTTGAATGAATAAACAACCAATTCCCTACCAATACAACGAACAGGTCTTCTTAATCAGAAAAATAAGAAAGAATTTTGATGCTGCCTCCATTGATGAGCATCCTCATCGACATAATTTTTATGAATTTTTATACATCCAAAGTGGCGAAGGGAAACATGAAATCGATGGTATCACCTACGATTTAAAAGTAAATACTTTTCACATTATTTCAAAAGGACAAGTGCATCAATTTCTATTTGCCAAAGAAGTAGAAGGCTATTTAATTCGTTTTAAAGATAATATCCTACCTGCCGTATTATCTCCCAAAGAAGGCTATTATTATAATATTTTACATCAGATTAACCAACATCAGGACTTAACCGTTGAGGAATCTGATAAGGTATTGGTTCAGGTATTACTAAAACGCATGTTAGAGGAATATAAAGCACAAACTACTAAAGTCCTAGATTTAAGTCTTATTCAACATTTATTATATCCTTTGTTAATTTTAATGCACCGACATAGTACTACCCAAATCAAAACGCAAGATTACCAACAAAATCAATATATACAATTTATCACTTTACTAGAAGAACACTATAAACAACACCATGTATTAGAGTATTATGCCCCAAAATTAGGCATAACAAAACGTCAATTGTCTCTTATCTGCCAAGAGAAAACAGGCAAAACTGCCAAGCAACTTATCAATGAAAGAATTCTCACCGAGGCAAAACGCTTGTTGAAATACACCACTTTATCTCTAAAAGAAATTTCTGATAGGTTGGGTTTTAATACCTTGGCTTATTTTTGTCGACGATTTAAGATAGGTATTGGAAAAACACCTTCGGAGTATAAGCGTAAGTCCTATTAATATTGCGTATTTGACTGATTGTGTTTTAATTCTGATTTATAAGATTCTGCTAAACTTTTAGTCCCTTTTGCTAAAATAAGGCTATCCAAACCAACACCGCACATCGTAGCTCCAGCGTCGGAATAGACTTGAATCAATTCCTTAGAACCTGTTAAAAATCCAGCAGCTTTGCCCGATTTGACAATTTTCCGAATGCATTCCTTTACCAATTTTACCACTTCTGGATGGCTTGGCTGTCCTAAATAGCCCATAGTCGCCCCTAAATCAGCAGGGCCTAAAAAACAAACATCTAAACCATCGACTGTTAAAATTTCATCCAAGTTTTCTACTGCCTTAATGGATTCAATTTGTCCAATACAGCACATTTCGTCATTCGCCAATTTGAAATAATCGTTGACTCTATTCCATTGAGCCGCTCTAGCTAGTGCCGTTCCGACTCCTCGTATTCCTGCTGGAGGATAGACCATTGCTTTTGCCACTAATTCCGCTTGGTCAGCAGTTTCAATCATCGGAATTAAAATATTCTGTGCGCCTGCATCTAACAACTGTTTTATCATCACAGGGTCAACGGCAGGAATTCTTACAATAGCAGGAACTTCATAAGATTGAAT
>JBGCFJ010000766.1:0-8030 GCA_045106885.1 Saprospiraceae bacterium | reverse complement strand
CCGCTATTTCTTGGACTTATATTATCATTGCGGAATTATTGAACAGACAAGGTGGTATTGGTTCGTTGGCTTATATTAAAGCAAGACAAGGACAGATGGAAAAGGTTTTTGCTATTTTAATTGTCATTATTATTATCGGCTTTTTACAAGATAAATTATTTACTTTTTTTGATAGAAAATTATTTCCACATAAATATCGAAAAACGCATATTGCGGGGATTGTCGAATCTCAATATGGCATTATGGTTATCTTAATTCTGGTAGCGCTTGCTTTATTGCTGACTTCCCTATTTTCAGGACTAGCTGGTTCAATGAATATGCTGATGATTATTGCTACCATTGCAGGGGTTTTGATGATGTTTTATGGCGAATTCAAATTGTATTCGGCGAATAAGGAGTCTTAAAAAAGAGACCAAAAATTATCCTGAAAATTATCGGGATTGCCAGAAGTCAGATGATTTAGAACGGAAATTAAAAACAAAAAAATGCCAGATTTTACAGATACGGATTTAAAAAATATAATCGACCTTAGAAATATCAAACAAAGTTATGATGGGGGAGAGACGTGGATATTAGAAAACTTAGAATTTCTAATTGAAGATAAACCCGAACAGGGACAATTTGCCGTTATTTTAGGCCCTTCAGGTTGTGGAAAATCAACGGTGCTAAGATACATTGCTGGATTGCAAGACCCGACGGGTGGAGCCGTGAAGATTCATGATAAACCTGTGGGAAAAGACAATCGAGTAAGTATGGTTTTTCAACAATATTCTTCTTTACCTTGGATGACGGTTTTGGATAATGTTGGTTTAGCTTTACGGTATCAAGGATTATTGAAAGCGGAAAGAGACCAGAAGGCAATGGAGATGATAGAATTAGTTGGCTTGGCAGGACATGAACAAAAATATGCCCAATATCCCACTTTATCGGGTGGACAATTGCAGAGAGTTGCCATTGCTAGAAGTTTATTAGCCAATCCTGAAATTTTGGTGATGGATGAACCTTTTGGGGCATTGGATATTGGTACGAGAATCCAAATGCAAGATTTATTATTAAAATTATGGCATCAATTTCATCCGACAATTATTTTTGTTACGCATGATATTTCAGAGGCGGTCTATTTGGCGGATGATATTTACATTATGAAAAAAGCACCGTCTCGATTTGTCGAAAAAATCCACGTGGATTTGCCTTTTAACAGGACAAGAGAAACGAAGCGAGAAGCTCGGTTTGAAGAATTGGTGCATCAGGTAGAAGATAAAATGGTGCAGGTGGCGAATGAATAAATATTGACAATTAAATGCGAATTATCACTTGGAATTGCAATATGGCGTTTCGAAAGAAATGGGCAAAAATAATGGTTTTTCAACCTGATATTCTAGTCTTGCAAGAATGTGAACATCCATCCAAATACAAGGCTAGTCAGATAATTCCTACGGTCAATGAATTTCTGTGGTTTGGAGAGAATGAACATAAAGGAGTAGGTATTTTATCTTTTAATAATTACCATATTAAACGGGCAAGAAACTATAATCCAACCTTCAAATATATCATTCCAATTAAAGTAACAGGGGAACAAAAAATAGATTTATTTGCGATTTGGGCAATGCCCGATAAAAAGAAAGCCAATAGCTATGTTGGACAAATTTGGAATGCTTTACAATATTATAAATTAAGTACTCGAAAACCGACTATTTTAATTGGTGATTTTAATAGTAATGCCCAATGGGATAACAGTCGAAAAATTGGAAATCATAGCCAAGTGGTGGAATTGCTAAGACAAAATAAAATAGAGAGTATTTATCATTTAAGCACTCAAGAAATACCAAGTGAAGAAACTAAACCTACCATTTATTTGCTGAAAAAATTAGCCAAACCTTTCCATTTAGACTATTGTTTTGCTTCTACTAAACTGATTAATGACAGTACTGCTATACAAGTAGGAGATTATGAGGAATGGATTGAATGGAGTGACCATCTGCCTTTGATTATTGATGGTTTAGGTAGCTAATCTGAAACTCTAAGCCTGTATTTAGGATTATTGGATGCATAGGGTAGATGAAAAGGACATTTTATCAATATTTTTAGTTTTTTTAGGTAAAATGTAAGATATAAAATAAGTTTAAATACAAATTAATTAATTAACTTAGTTTTTTTTGAGAAAATCTTAGGATTAACTGGACTAACTACTTAAATAAAACCCTAAAATAATGATACCAAATCCACATAAATGTTTATGGCTATTGCTTTTATGCTTCAGCCATTTTCAAATAGTGGCTCAAACTAGTTCGAAAGACAATTTTGCCATAACTATTAAGAACTGGGAAAATCTGCATGACCAAGGGAAATATGATGAAGCTATCCTACAAGCAGAAAAAGCCCTTCTGTTAGCCACGAAATTGAATGATAAAGAAGGAATGGCAATTGCTTTAAATAAAGAAGCTACTTCCTTGATTAGAAAGACGAGAAGGGTCAATAAAAACCGAAAAAAAGCCAAAGAGAAATTTGAAAAGAGTCTTTTTCATTTAGCGACCATAGATAATCGTTCACTTCGTATTAATAACTTAACGCAATTAAGGTGGTTGGCAGAACGAGTTAAAGATAAAGAACAAGCAGCCCTCTACCAAAATCAAATTGCAGAGGTAAGAAAGCTAATGGAAACCAATGCAAAAAATGAAGTATTAGTAGAGAATAAGGTCGCACTAGAAAGTAAAGTAAATCAATTGGCGGTCCAGAAAAAAGTGTTATCTAAAAGAGTAAAATCTTTATCAGAAGCTCAGTTAGAATCTGAGTTAGTTATTGCGATTCAGAAAAACCAAGTTGATTCTTTTAAATTCGAGTTAATTAGAGATTCCTTGATTTTGCAACAAAAAGAACTGGTTGTACAAGAACAAGCGACTCAGCTAGATTTACAAGAGAGTCATATTGATTTGCAAAATAGTCAATTAGATTTACAGAAAAGTCAGCGAAATTACTTTTTAGCTTTGGCTGGTATTATTGCTTTACTAGCGGCAGGGGCATTTTTGCGATACTTTGAAACTAAAAGACATTTTGCTGTTTTGCAAGCTAAAAATGAAATTATCGAAGCAGAGAAAAAGAAATCAGACGAATTATTATTAAATATCTTACCAGCAGTAGTAGCGAGCGAATTGAAAGTAAATGGGGTAGCAAAGGCAAAGAAATATGAAGCAGCAACGGTTTTATTTTCTGATTTTAAAAACTTCTCTGCTATTGCTGAGTCCTTAACACCAGAAAAATTAGTCCATCAGTTGGATTTTTATTTTAAGACGTTTGATGAGATAATCGGTAAATACCAATTAGAAAAAATTAAGACCATTGGAGATGCTTATATGTGTGTGGGAGGATTGCCCAATGAAAATCCTAATAATCCATTGGAAATGGTGAAAGCGGCATTAGAAATCCAAGAAACATTAGAAAAACTAAAAGTTCAAAGAAGTGCAAAAGGCGAACCTTTTTTTGAAGCCAGAATAGGGATTCACACAGGCCCATTAGTGGCTGGGGTAGTAGGGTCTAGAAAATTCGCTTACGATGTTTGGGGAGATACCGTGAATGTGGCAGCTAGATTAGAATCTAAAAGTCAAGCAGGAAAAGTCAATATTTCCGCCGCTACTTACCATAAAATAAAGTCCACTTTTGCTTGTGAGTTCAGAGGAAAAATTCCTATCAAAAATAGGGGAGAAGTAGACATGTATTTTGTGAATGGCCTAGCAAATTAATATTCGGTTATCAGTTGTCTGCCTAATGCGTCAAACTGGCAACTGGCAACTGACTTACTTAATCCGCTGAAAATAACGCAACCATTTACTAACAGGTTGAACGCCCATCACCAACAAATCGCCATCTAAAATAAAACTAGGTACTGCGGTTACGCCATCTGCTTTTAAGGCTTTTATTTCTGCGGTTACCTCCTTTTCGCCAATATTAGTATGTAGAAATTGGTCAATTTTATCTTTTGCCAATCCGGCGTCTCTAGCAATTCTTGCCAATACTAAAGGGTCTTCTACGTCTTCCGTTTTTTCAAAATAACTTTCAAAAAGCGCCATGCCTAACCTGTTTTTTAGGTCATTATCAGTCGCTAAACTCATTAAGCGATGTGCTTCTAAGGTATTTGGAATGACTTTGATATTTTTATAATTGAAGGTGATATTTTCTTCTGCGGCAGCTGCTTTTAAGGCTGCACCAATGCCTGGTTTGCGAGTAGCGGGAAAGGATGCTTTCGGTAATCCTCCTTTTGGCATTTTCGGATATAATTGAAAAGGCCTTAATCTTGTAACTACCTCAAAATCTTCACTTACTTGCTCGATTGCTCTAGCTAAGCGACTTTTTCCGATATAACACCAAGGACAAATAATGTCTGAAATAATGTCGATAGTTACTTTCTTTTTCATCTTAAAAGGCTTGAAAATTCAATAATTTTATTGGTCATCTAAGTAGTTGAAGCTTCCAAGCTGAGCAATTAAGTACTCCATTCAGATTGGAAGCCTAAGTTACTTTTATTTATGTTATAGTTTCAATAATGTTTTAGTAACGGTTGCTTTAGCAATTAGTTTACCATGTCGAATAGGCTTCGCTTTCTAAAAAAGCCAATCTTTTGCCCAATTTAATGATTTTTGCTTCAAACTTAACCGTAGCACGTAACTCAACTAATAGAACTCCATCACATCCAGCTACGATTATCTACTTCCACTTTGTATAAAACGTAATTGGTGATTTTTTGCGCTTTTTCAAGCGGAATATATGGAATTTTAACCGAACCAGCAGCGGTATAAAAATACAAATCCGCTACGTCATGTCTACGTTGATAAATACTTTGCCTCGTTTTAACAGCTTGTACTTTATACCATTTTAATAAAGTAAACTGAGTGCCTAGAATACCATGTTCTGTTAAAATACCTGCTTCACTTAGGTGAAATTTCCAATTTTTATGGAAAATTTTACTGGTAAAATAGATAAAAACTGGCCAAAGGAATGCCAAAACTGCCAATGGAATAGATTGGTTTAAGTAGGCATTGATTAATAAAATAGCCAATGGAATACCTCCTAAATACAGCACTCTACGTCCAATAATGAGTGAACTAATCCCATGTATACTATAATTAAGATATTGTTCGGCGGGAAAATAGGTAGCTCTCACTGTATTAATCTGATGGGCATAACAACCAGGGACGCTAATTGCTTGGCGAGTATTAACAGCAGCACTAGAAGCTTGAAATAAACCCAGTTGAAAAATTCCAAACAATCTTTTTAAAATAGAATCTTCCCAGCGGATTAATTGAATTTTATGAATATTCGCTGAGGCTTCTCTTTTGGTAAATAAACCAGACCTAACCTTGAATCCAATTTCTGAACGAAAGAAAGCTAAGCCAAAATATTGGAAAATGGTCATCACTAAAGAAATTAAAACAGAGCAAACAATTAGGGCAAAAATTAAGTAGGTACTAAAATATAAGATATGACCGAATCCTAAATCTTCGATAAAATAATCTGCAATATTATCACCTTGTTGATAATCAGGGAAAAAGTCTTCTAAGGTTTGGAACATCCAAAAACCAAATCCTATGATGATGCCTAAACCACGAATATGATTTTGACTAATGCCTATTTTCAATAAATCAAATGGGCTTAGTTGCATTAATAAATCAGTACTTTCCTCCTGCGTTTCATTTACAACTGTTTCGATTTCTTGGTCAGTGGTTATTAATTTCGCCTTTTCAGTCATAATAAATGCCCGAATAGCTTCTGCTTCTTTTCTTCGAATAGCTTGAAGGGAAATTTCTTTCTGATTAGACCCTGCGGAATCTATTTCCAGACTGACCACATTAAAGGCTTGATGGATTAGATTTTGTTCAAAATTGATGGTTTGGATTCTATCAAAGGGTAAATTGATTTTTGTTTTATTGAATAAACCCTTTTCAATAATAAATTCATCATCTTTGATGTAATAATAAAATTTAAAGTAAGCAATAATAGACCCTATTGCTGATAAACCACCAATAAAGAAGAGGATACGAGTAAGATAAGGGTCTTCGCCTACTGCACTGCTTCTAGTTTGGAAATCAAAATTATTTAAGACGACCACCAAAAGAATTGGCCAGAATTGTCTAATGATTTGTTCAATTAATTTTTGAACAATCAAGAAAATGGCAATTGGGGATTGCCGTCTGGGGATGGAAAAATTATTATTCAGTTGTTGTTCCTCCATTTATAGTTGCACTATCAAGATGAGTAGATGGGATGCTATCAATTATTTCATTGGTTGTCTCAGTTTCCGTCGATGCCACCGTTTTATTAATGATAAAATCTTTAATTCTTTGAGCGGTATCCGCTTTTAAACCAGGAATGGCTAAGTCACTATTACTACCTCCAGCAGTAAAAATTTGAAGTGTATGTAAATCAAACATCCGTTGAATGACGCCTTGACTAACTTCGCAATGCTGTACTCTGTTAAAAGGAATAGTCGTGGTGGTTTTAAAAATGACCCCTTGGCGATGGACCAAATCCTTGTCTCTTAATTGGTATCCTCTAATCTTGTAGCTCATTTTAGTTAGTACAAAAGAAGCAATTGCCCATGCTATCCATCCAGCAACCAGTCCCCAGAATAAGTTAGGATTATCCGAAAGGTCCGTTAAAAGATAAGCCATAACTAGCCCAAACCCAATAATCATAAAAAAAATAAAACTGCCAATATAGCGTACAACCAGATAGTTTTCATCTAATTGTTGAAAAGTGCCTGTCTCCACTTTTGGAAGTGCGTCTATGTCGATTTCGTGATTTTCGAAAAGCATTAACTAGAAGTTATTTAAAGTTATCGTTACTATTTAGCAAAGGGCATTGGGCGTAGGGAAAAGGGTTAAGCTATTTGTATTTGAAAGATTTGCTCTTTGTGACCCTTAAAATCATTCAATTACTTTACTATTTTTTACGCCTCCGCCCCATGCGCTAAGCCCTTTGCTTAATAATCACAAGTTATCAAAGATTAAGTACGTGGACACAATTATCTTTAGGCGCTTACGCAAAATTTAAAACCAACAAATTGTCGATATTCTAAAATGTTGATAATTTTTAAATTTCAACCTCAATCTCAAATTCAATCTCAAATTCAATCTCAAAATTCCCGCCGAAGGTGGTTTGAAATTTAAAATTGAAAATTAAATTTTACTTAGTTTATAATGGATTCTTTTTCTAAATTTACTTAGGTCCAAGTACTTCTACTATCCTTTAATAACCTACTTTTAATCCTCAAATAATTTGGCATCTAAACCTGGAATAATTTTCAGGGCATTTTGATAATACACTTTCTTTAAAATATTATCAGGTAAATTTAAGCCATACATTCGCCAATAAGCGTGATACTTTTTATAATAAGGGAAATATTCATCTGCTGTTTCCAAAACGCGGAAATAAGTCGGAAATTCTTTAGGTTTGTAAGAATCCTTACCAAAAAGAATACGGTCTTGGTATTTTTCAAAGAACCAATTGGCCATTCTTGGTTGGCGACCTAATTCTGCAATAACTGCCCCGATACCCACATACATATTAGGCATAGCTTCCATTAAGGTGGACAAGTACTTCAAGTCGTTGGCATACCAGCCCATGTGTGCGGCAATAAATGTGGTATTAGGATGTTTTTTAAAAATATGGTGTTGCTCACTAATGATTTGCTCGAAAGTGAAATTTTTAGGATCTCTTTTTCTCCCTGGTCGCAATTTTAATTCTAACCATCGTTCGTTGGTTTCATCATGAGGTTTCCAAAAAGAAGCAGGGTCAGCAGAATGAATTAAAACAGGAATACCAAGTTCTCCACATTTTGCCCAAACCGCATCAATTCTTGGGTCATCAATTTGAATTCTATTATCCGAAGAATCCAAATTACTCATTCCTTGGCTTTTATAAATTTTTAGACATTCATAGTCACCACTGGCGAATCAATGATGTCACTTATTTTGATAAATTGTTTGCCGAAATGGATACTTTGAACATGGGGGCTTTGGTTAATTTAAGTGGTCGAG
>JBGCFJ010000765.1:0-2939 GCA_045106885.1 Saprospiraceae bacterium | reverse complement strand
TCATCGAAAATAGGGAATAATAAACGCTCTTGTGTCAAAGGCACTCCACCTGGTAAGGTATCTAATATTGGATTGAGTACTTCCATAGCTTTACCAGTTCTCCGTAAATCCCACCATCTTTCTGCTTCGCCTAATAATTCTAATTGTCGTTCGTCCAAGATATAATTTTCTCTTTCATCAGTAGTTGTCCCAAACTCCTCAGTAGCAACCATAGGTAATTGTCTAGCCGTTCTGATTTGATTAACGAGTGCTAATGCACGGTCAGCATTGCCCAACTGATTCTCTGCTTCTGCTAATAATAGCAGCATGCCAGCATAGCGGTACAAAACAATATCACTATCATCTAAATCTTGACTATAATTGGTTTTATTGTATTTAGCTAATCTAGCTTCTCCAATTAATCTACTATCAAGTCCTCCTACACCTTCTTCTCTACAGAAATAATATCTCCAATCACCATAAACTGTTTCTAGGACACCATCTGCATCGTCGTCATTGGTTAAAACAGGAGCGGTATCAGGGTATTTAGTAGCCCATCCTAGACTATCAATTGGAAATTTTTCTACCCACTTAGTTTCTAAAACTGGTGAAAGGTGAAAAGAAGGCAATCCTGCAAAAAATAGGGCAAAAACTCCAGACCGATTCGCTCTCGTTTGCCCAGGATTATCTCTAGGTTCGTTGATGTCAAATCGGAGAGAAAGCATCAACTCAGGCCCCGTCATTACTTTTCCCGGTCCTCCTTCTTGAATGTCGTTAAGAAATAAATTTTGCCAAGCTTCAGGGGTGGTTACCAAGCTATATTCATTAGAGCCGACAATCTTATCTAAGACTTCTTTAGCTTTAGCATAATTTTGTTGCCACATATAAACATCTGCTTGCAATGCCCAAATGG
Organism: Saprospiraceae bacterium; assembly: GCA_045106885.1. Lineage (GTDB taxonomy): Bacteria > Bacteroidota > Bacteroidia > Chitinophagales > Saprospiraceae > JAFMDF01. The sequence continues at coordinate 2,047 of JBGCFJ010000765.1, read as the reverse complement.
TCGTCTGGGTAAATCTATATTTATCCGCAATTAATGTCATCAATGCTTCCGCTTCCAACATGTCTGGAAGAACGATTTCATTCATAATTGTGCTAGGATCTGTTCTAGGCAATTCCAAGTCTTGTGCAGAACTTTCGACTGGCTCTGTAAATAGGGGGACTGCTCCCCATACTCGGATGGCATCAAAATATAGGTAAGCTCTAACAGCATGTGCCTCAGCTAATAAATTTTGATTGAACCCATTAATTTGAGGAATATATTTAATGGCTAAATTGGCTCTATTAACCGCAATATAGAAATCACTCCAATCTATTGCTGCACTATTCCCTGTATTTACATCATTAAAAAGTAATTCTAAATTGTTAGCACTAGCGGACTCCGAACCTACTGAAAAGTTATCTGATCTAAACTCCCCCCAGAGGTAATGTTTAGTCCGATAAGTAGGCTGTAAACCGTCATAAATAGCAGCGACTCCTAATGCTGCATCATTATTGCTCTGCCAAAAGTCTGCCGCTCCGATTTCACTTAATGGCTGTTCGTCTAGGAGACCATTACATGAAAAGGTCAGACAAACAATCGTTATTAAGAGTGGTAAAAAATGAATTCTTTTTTTATTATTATGTTTTATCATATTTCTATTATTTAAAATGAAGACTCACTTTCTTATTTATATTTTTTTGTCCTAACTATTAAAGTTGAACACGTAATCCAAAAATGACACTTCTTGAATTAGGGTATCTTAAATTATCAACACCCGGTTGTAATGGGTTTCCTCTAGAGCCTAATTCTGGATTGTAACCAATATAATTCGTCCAAGTCGCTAGGTTATTAAGGGAAACATTAAAAGAAATTTTTTCAATGCCATTGACTCTTTTCATTAGAGACCTTGGTAAGTCATAGTTCAATCGAATAAAGCGTAATTTGATAAAGTCACCTTCCGTTACAAAGAAACTATTGGGTCTTTCTCGATTTTGTGCCACTCTAGTTAATCTTGGAAAATCAGTCACATCACCTTGTTCTCTCCACGCACCGTTAATTCTATTTGGACCAGGTGTTTCATTACTGGAATTCAAATCATTACGCAACTCATCATATCTTCTCCAAAGGTCATTTCCGAAATTAAAATCAAATAAGAAGCTTAGAGAGACGCCTTTGTAACTAAAGGAATTGGTTAAGCCACCAAAGAATTCTGGCAATCCATTTCCGATGGTTTGTTTATCTGCTACTGTAATGTTAAAATCGTTATTGAGGTCTTCCCAAATAATATCACCACCAACTAAAACTTTTCCTGCATTCTTCAATTGTTTTACCTCACCTGAATAAGCTTGTCCATTTAAAGAATAATCCTGAAAGTCACCTTCTGTACTAAAGTTAGCAGTTAATAGAACGCCTTCTGGTGTGTAGGCATTAGATTCGTCATATTGGTAAATCCCTAAGTTTTTAAATCCAAAAATATTTCCAATAGGTTGCCCTTCTTCTATTAGGTAATCACCAGATTGGAAAGGCGTACCTCCAGCCAATCTTGTTACTTCATTTTCTAAGAAACTGATATTAAAACTACTTTCCCATTTAAAGCCATTTTGTTCTAAAATGGTACCATTTATCCCTAAATCAATTCCTCGATTCTCAACAGAACCAACATTTTTTCTAATACTTCCAAAGCCACTTTCTTCTGGTAATGGGACACTTGCTAATAGGTCATTCGTTTCCTTTTTCCACCATTCAAAAACTACATTGAATCGATTTTCTAGGATACCCAAATTGAATCCTATATTAGTTGAAGTAGTGCTTTCCCAGCTAATAGCAGAGTTTCCAAGACGGGCTGGTGCGACTCCACTAATACCATTATAAGTAAACCCAGGTAAATAGGTACTGGTGAAATCATAATTTCCAATTCGCTCATTACCCGTCTCACCGTAGCTAAAACGCAATAATAAATTAGAAATAAAAGGAACATTGTCTTGAAAAAATTGCTCGTTACTAACTCTCCATCCTAAAGTATAAGATGGAAAAATTCCGTATTTATTATCCTCCCCAAAACGAGAAG
>JBGCFJ010000764.1:0-9899 GCA_045106885.1 Saprospiraceae bacterium | reverse complement strand
ATAGTAACAGTTGCACGATTTTGACAAGCATTTGCATGAATTACAATCACTTGATAAGTACCTGCTGCTAGGTTGGTAGCAGTGGCAGTTTGTTGATTGATAGCATAATTCCACGCATAAGTATAAGGGGCAACTCCACCAGTTACGATAACAATTGCTGTGCCGTCAGTTACACCACAACTTGCATCTGTTGTGCTAGTACTTACAGTCATATTATTATTAGTTGCATTGACTGCTACTGTAGCAGTACCTTGACAACCGTTGGCATCGGTTACTACAACTTGATAAGCTGCACCTGAAAGATTAGTAGCGACTGCTGTTTGCTGATTTGCGATATCATTCCAAGCATAGCTGTACGGCGGTGTACCTCCTGTAACTGTAGCAACGGTGGCTGTACCATTTGCGATGCCACAGCTTGCGTCAGTAGAAATTGCAGATACTATTATATTATTATTAGTTGTAGTATTAATAGTAACGGCTGCATTATTTTGACAACCATTGGCGTCAGTAACGACAATTTGGTAAGTTCCACCTGCTAAATTAGTAGCAGTCTGCGTTGTTTGATTATTATTATCATTCCAAGCATAAGTATAAGGAGCAGTTCCTCCATTTACTGTTACAGTAGCGATACCATTTGTGCTGCCACAACCTGTCGGGTCAGTCGAACTAGTATTTAATACTAAATTACTAGCCATCGCATTAATGGTAACGGATGTCATATTTTGACAACCATTGGCATCTATCACGACGACTTGGTAAGTTCCACCTGCTAAATTAATGGCAGTTGGCGTTGTTTGATTATTTGGAGCGTTCCATATATAAGTATAGGGGGCTTTCCCACCTGCGACGGAGACCGTAGCCGTACCATTTGACATGCCACAATCTGCATCATTAGTGACGGTCGTTAAAATTAAGCCTGTTGGATTGTCAATTTGGAAGCTACCCGTGGCTTGGCAACCGTTCTCATCTGTTACCGTTAAATTATAAGTTCCTGCTGTAAGATTATTTACAAAAGAAGTATCAGGTAAACCGTTACTCCAATTGAAAGTATAGTCATTACTTCCACCTGTAACGGTTACTAAGATTTGACCAGAATTACTTCCTGAACAAGTCGGTAATTTAATATTTGGCGCTAAGGTAATTACCGTTTCTGTGCCTACTTCAATGCTAGTACTATCGGTGCAACCTTGACTATCTGTTGCGGTTACCGTATAAGTACCTGCTGCTAAGTTCGTTGGAGTATTTGTATTGCCAATTCCAGCTTGTTCCCAAGTATAATTGACTGTTTCTGTCGTTCCAGTTGGTGTAATGGAAATTGCCCCATCAGTAGAATTAGCACAACTAGCAGCTTTTGAAATGCCGAGTAATACCAAATTACAATCGCCTACACTAATATCAAAAGTATCCATTCCTGAACAACCATTTTCATCTGTAATCTCCAAGTAAATTTGAAAATCCCCTTCTGTTGAAGCCGAATAAGTAGGATTACTAGAGGTAGTACTGCTTAATGTTCCGCCTGAAGTGGACCAACTATATGTGAGATTCGACCCGGAAATATTACTATTTAAAGGCAAATTTTGATTAAGGACTATAGAAGTGTGGTCTGCTATAATAGAGACTGGTAACTGATTCCCTACCGTAACAGTAGTCTCCGCCATTTCCATACAAGCCCCCATAGTAATGGTTACTTTTATAGTATAGGTACCTGGCATCATCATCGTATAAATAGGGGTAGCGGATTGTGGATTGTCAAAACTTCCTCCTGTCGCTTCCCATAAGTAGCTAAAACCTATGCCATCTCCAGTCAGGGATAGATTTAAGGATTCACCAGTACAAATCGTTGGGTTTTGGGGCGTAATAGCTGCGCCTATACCACAACAACTAATGGATTTGACGACAAAATTGGTTTCACCAACATACTCTACACACCCGTTTCTTCTAGAACAGCGCCCGTAGTAGGTCGTTTGATTAATTGGAAACGGGTCATAAGTTGCTCCATTAGCACCTGAAATTACTTGCCAAGTATTAAAAGGAGAATTAGGATCCCCTGTTGTTTTCATCCAAAGATATTCTATGTCTCCTGAACCACCTGTGGCTGGAGTAATACTTAAAATAGGACTTGGGTCGAAAAGAGGAGCATTACATCCTGATTCATCACCGCTAATTGTTCCTCCGTCTGTGAGATTATCACATTCTTGAGCATTAGTAGTTGCCAATGAAAAACTAAGTAATAAGAATAGGGCTACCCTTATGGAAGGGACATTAGAAAAGAAACTGGTCATACTGTAGGTGTGTAAGTTTTTGAACCTCATGATAGTCATCGTTAAATCCAAGAATAACTTGCTTTTAGTTGTAGCCTATATAAATAGGATATGGGGGCATAAAGCAAAGCAATGAGCAATGTCATACGGAGCAATAAAATTGATTTTAATTCCTGTTGCGCCATTATAAATTCCTCCATTTTGACTCAATGACAATATCAATGATAATACCTGCTTCTTGCGTGTTGCTAACACTCTTGAAGAAGTCATTACTACTGACATTGCTATTGAGCATGTAGATGTCCTTTAGCAAAAAATTAGTTCCTCGCAGATAAGTTAGGTCGAGGTGATAAGGTTTTTAGAATGGATATTTAATCTTAATTGGTAAGCCTATTAAGCTCTCTCATTTTCTTTGAATATATACAAAATTTTAGCCAAACTATATTTTTATTAAAATAATATGGGTAAAAAATTAGTATGAATATATTTGATTATCAGTATTTTAGGTAATTTTTGATTAAAAATAATTGTATTACGATTTATATAAATTTGTATATAATTGATAGGCAAATGATTGTTGGAAGGTTTCTTTTTTGCTTTCTTTCTTTTTTTATTTTAGAAATAGTTAATAAAAATAAGCGTTTTTTGAAAAAAAACATTTGATAAACTTATCTGAATAGGAAAGGTAACTGATGTTTTTTGTTTCAATAGGTTAATAAGATGAGTTTATAGATATAGTTGACGCTTAAAATATTCAAAGGATGACAAAAGAAATTAGTCTAATATATTGTTTTTTTTGCGACATTTTATTGTCACAAGTAGCAATAAAAAACACTTATAAATATAAAATGTAGCGAATCCTAACTTAATCTATTTTTTTCCTTACCTTAGCATGGTTAAACATTTTGAGAAACTAACCTTACTATAATGGAGGAAAAAAACTTATTGAATAGATTGCAAAATAATGAACAAATGGCTATCAATGAGACGTATCAACGAAATTGGATACCCTGTACATCTTTTGTGAGAAAAAATAATGGCAGTGACCAACATGCAGAAGACATGTATCAAGATACTTGGATGGTACTGCTTAGAAATTTAGATAAAGGCATTAAATTAAAAAATGAAAATGCTGCGGGTGTAGATGCTTATTTGCGAGGGATTAATAAAAATTTATGGCTTGGTTATATTAGAAAAAGGGCCAAAGCGGATTATGAATAACTGTCCATTTATTAGTAAGTTAAAAAAATCGGTATGAAAAAAAAATTTGACAAAAACATTCATGATAAACCTGATGTGCAGCATAGTGATCAGGATTACTTTAGGGAACAAGATGAAGAAGCAGCTAATTTTTTAAGACTGGCAGAATTACTTAGAGATAATCCAAAAGGTTGTGGAGAATTATTAAGCGCCTTATATTTAGAAGGGACGAGTTATGCAGAATTGTCCGTAGAAAAAGGAGTAGCAGAAGCTACTTTAAGACAACGAAGAAAAAGATGCCTAGATAAATTTAGAAAAGTGTGGTAAACCTTATCCTTAGTTGTTAAATCAAAAATCATGGAAAAAAGATATAAAGAAACATACGACCTAGAAATAGATAAGTATATAACAAAAAAAATGGATGAAGCCGATAGTGCTGCATTTGAAAAAATAATGGCAGTTGATGATAGCTTGCAAGATGAAGTTGCTTTTAGAGAAGGGCTTATTAAAGCGATGAAATGGAAACAACAGATTAATATTGCGCATGCGGAAATGGTGAAAAAAAAAGCTAAAAGCCCATTAGTTATCGCTAGTCAATCTACCACCAAAGCAACAAGCAGACCGATTAGACGCATTGGTTTCCGAAAAGTATTTGCTTATGCGGCAAGTGTAAGTCTTTTAGTTTTAGCGGGGCTTTCTTGGTTTGCGAATAATAATTTTTCAGACCAACAATTGGCAGATAATTATGTGAGTAGCATCGTCTCTTTAGACGGCGGTAATCTTAAAGGAGGAGATAATAATTCTAAAGACCCTTTTGAAAAGGGACTATATTATTTAGAACAAAAGGATTATACCCAAGCAGCTAGTTTTTTTGAAACGGTACCTATCCAAAATGAAGATTATGCAAAGGCTAGGCTTCATTTAGCTTTTAGCCAATATCATACGAGTGCGTTCGCAGCAGCTACTCAAAATGCCAATATCGTGATACAAGAAAGCTTTGATACTATAGATAAGCAGAAGGCAACTTGGCTAGTTATACAAGCGCTTTTAAAACAAGGTAAAAAAGATGCCGACTTTTTTCTACAATTAAAGGGAATCGCTGAGGACTCCACCCATATTTATCAAAAAGCCGCTAAAAAATTACAAAAAGACTTAAATAATGTCTGGCGAAAGTTAGTTTTATAATATTTTTTCTCTACTGTATACTTTTACGGAGTCACGCACTTGGCAACCCGTCTCTTCGGGTTCGGAAACCCCTCATTTTAGTCGCTTTCAGCGGCGTTTGAAAAAAGTATATGGTTTTAAACTCCCTAAAAAAATACGCCAATCGTAAAAAATTGGCGTATTTTTTTTTTAATCAAAAAAAATTGTCACAAATTAAAAAAGGCGACACTTAATAGTGAGTGCTTTAATCAAGCATTGTTTTTTATTAAAATTTAAAAACAAATACTATGAGAGGTTATCATTATAATGAGTTGATTTTTGATTTATTGAATCGTTAGAGAATTGTTGTTTTTTAGTTTTTTGATGTATTATTTACTGTAAAATAATTATATTTAATGATTTTTTAATTATTTGATAATGAGTGTTTTATGTAAATTTTTAATTAATACAAATCGTTATTAGTCAGTTTTAGAGTGTAAAAAAATGCTCGATAATGTCAAAAGAATGGAAAAGAAATAATTAGTTTTGAAACTATATCGACTCTAATTTAATAAGCCATTTTTAAATCAAATATTACTCCTCCTCTCTACCTTAATTTAATTACATCCTAATTTTCAATCAATTTATGGTAGTGCTATAAATGTAAGGCTATAATATTTTATAAACTCAATGTTTCTTATGGGGTTTACTTAGACATAGCCTTACAAATGTAGCACTACCCAATTTATAATTATGAAAAAGATATTGATGCTTTTTTATGGAACATTTCTATGTGTCATTAAATAATTATAACCATTAACACACTTCATTAAACAAATTTAGCATGACCAATAATTTCGAAGAAAAAGCAAGAGATTTAGTATTGCACCAAATAGACCAAATTAATGTAGAAAAGCTATCTCAGCAATTATACCTTGACCCTTCTCAGGTCTATCGAAAAATAAAAAAAGCAACAGGTACATCTACTGCGATTTTTATTAGAAAAATCCGCCTAGAAAGAGCCATTGAATTATTAGTTGGGACAGATATGCCGATTAAACAAATTAGTTACCACGTTGGCTTTGGAGAAATCAGTTATTTTCACCGTTGTTTTAAAGAAAGTTATGGCATTACGCCAAGGGATTATCGAATATCAATGTCGTTGTATGACTAATTTTTGAGTTAGGGTTTCGGAGTTGTTATGTGATGTACTTCCATAAGTGAATTTGATGGAAGTAGTAAATACTTTTGATTATTTGTTTGATTATGCCTACATTCGTTCCTAAGCCTATGAAATAGGCGTTCTGATATTTTGGCGTATAATTTTTAAAATCACCTTTTATCAGTGGTGTCTGACAATACTATGGTAAAACTATTTAACACCTAGTATTGGTTATCAATAAGTTATCTAATTATCAAGATATACTGTTTGCTTGAAGTGGTATTTATTTTAAACGAAGTAATATATGCACGAGTCAATTTCATTCGTTAAATACCTTTCAAAATGTATAAGTCATTGATAATTAGATGTAGCTCTAAAAAAGTTACCATAGTATTGTCGTACACCACCCTTTTATCCGATTTAAATTATATCCTAACTAATTAAAACAGTTTTCTTTTTTCTAGTAATGCCTGTAAAATGATTAATTACTATAACCAGTATGTAGGTTTCATAATAAGTATTTGGCTTTTGATATTAGGACTTTGTCTTAATCCTGAAAATTCATTGGCAGTATCTTCTAATATTAATACTCAATTGCTTGCTATAGATACTTCCAATACCAATATTTTGATAGAAAAGGCGGATATGAAATTATTGAAAATAGAATATGATAGCGCAGCCTACTTTTATCTAAAAGCAAAATCCCTATTAGAACCTTCTATTTTTAATCGAGAAAATGTTGATACCTTTCTATTAAAACAGTACTGGCAAATAAAAGGTAACTTAGCCCGTACCTATAATGGAAAAAAGATGTATCAAAAGACTATTGATTTATTAAAACATAAATTACTGGTCAATGGTAAAGATATTAGCTTTCCTTGTGCAGAAATTTTAAAGATGAGAATGGAACGGGCTTTAGCGTTATTCTACCAACCTGATTATGAGAAAGCCAAAATTGCTTTTACAGATGCTGCCTCTACGGCCTCACAAATTGATAGTCTTAAAGGACTAGCTAGCATCAACCACAACATTAGTTTATGTTTCCTTTATCGAGGAATGCCTGATTCTACATTATATTATACCAACAAAAATTTACAAATATCTAAACAGCAAAAAGATACCACTAATCTAATTAAAGCTTATAATTTATTAGGGCATGTGAGTTATAGTAAAGGAGCGTACCAAGAAGCTATAGAAACCTTTCAACTGGCATTGAATATAAGTGAAGCACTTAACATTGAAGATGATGATAATATTCCGAAATTTTTAGCCAATATCGGCGTTGGCTTTATGGCTAGAGGAGATTTTGATGAATCGCTTAATTATTATGAAAAAGCAGTAAAAGTAATCAATAGCTATACGAATGCTTTACCTATATACTTAAGTAATATTTATAATAATATTGGAATTATTCATAGGGAAAAAGGAGATTACTCAAGGGCTTTAGAAAATTATGAATGGACGCTATCTACGCTTGAAAAAGAGTTACCAGCAGGGAATTATAGATTAGGTGAAATCAATAGTAATATTGGTGCGCTTTACATTTATACCAATCAATATGAACAATCTCTTAAATATCTAAAAAATGCTCAAACAATTTTTGAAGGAAATCCTCAAAACTATGATAAAATCTTAGGGAATGTTTATACCAACCTTGGAGTTGCTTATAGTAATTTGAAAATTACGGAAAAAGCAAGCTATTATTTGAACAAAGGCTTGCAAAAAGAAATTGCATTAAAAGGAAGTCACCACCCAGAAGTAGCTGATGTATATAGAGCTTTAGCTGAATTTTATTATGATATTAATGAATTTTCTTCTGCACTTGAAGTAGCACAAAAGGCAATAAATATTTATAAACAATCGGATAATCAAGCGCATTCTGATTTAGCTCGATCTTATCTTAGTCTAGGTCAGAATTATTTGAGACAAAATGCTTTGGATAGCGCATTATTATATTTTAACAAAGGAATTGCTAGACTTATTCCCGATTTTGAAACGGAGGACATTTATGCCATCCCAGCGCTTAATAAAAATATTTTTGCTAAGTTGGTTCTTATAGAACTATTAAGATTTAAAGTCGAGACTATTTGGGAAAAGTATAAAATTGAAAAAACTGATTTTTATTTATCAAATGCCCTTAAAAATATTGATTTAGCTACTCAATATATTGACTTGCTTCGATTAGGTTTGCAAAGAGAAGGTTCTAAGCTAGAATTGAATAATCTCTCTCAAGTAATTTATAATTATGGCGTCCAGCTAAATGTATTGGCAGCAAAAAAGGAAACACTTGCTAATTATATAGAAAAAGCCTTTAATTTTTCAGAAAGAAATAGGGTAAGTCTCTTATTAGAATCTATAAATTTAAGTCAAGCTAAACATTTTTCTAAGATACCAACTGAACTCTTAGAAAAAGAGCGACAGAACAAATTAAATATAGCCTATTATGAAAAAGTAATTTATGAAGAACGGCTCAAAGAAGAGAATGAAGATAAAACTAAAATAGACTTATGGCAGCAAAAACTTTTTGATTTGAAACAAGTGAAGGATTCACTTTCTCATTTATTTCAATCCAGCCATTCAGATTATTATGCCTTAACACAAAATCAGAAAATTGTTTCAATAGAATCAATTCAATCTAATTTTTTAGGAGAAAAGAATGCTTTTTTAGAATACTTTATTAGTGATAGTACCATATATGCCTTCGTCATCCAAAAAGAGAAGTATTCTATTATAGAAATTCCTAAAGCCTCTTTATTTACAGAAAAAATAAAAGCACTACAAAAAGGAGTCTATACTTATCACATTGGAGAAAGTCGCTCTAGTAAATTATATAAAAGGTATGCCGATACTTTAGTAGAAGCTGCATTTTATTTACATCAGCAATTAATTGCACCGATTAAAGCTGAAGTCAACCTTCCTAATGAATTAATTATAGTGCCAGACGGTGTTCTTGGTTATATTCCATTTGAGTTATTGATAAGTAATCTTCCAAACGATAATACTTTATTTCATAATCATGCCTATTTACTAAAAGAACATCAAATTAGCTACGCTTATTCCGCTACTTTATTAGAAGAGATGTTACAGAGGAGGCATAAAGCAAAAAAGAATAATTTTTTGGCTTTTGCTCCTAGCTTTAGAAAATCTGAGCTAATAGCTAGTAATATTCAAAATATTAATAAAATTCGAACGGGCTTAAGTTCTTTGCACTATAATATTCCAGAAGTAAAAGCAATTCAGCAATTATTAGGTGGAAAAATTTATATTAATGAAAACGCCACAGAAGCTAATTTTCTCAAAGAAGCCCCCAATTATAATATTATTCACCTTTCTACGCATGGCAAAGCCAATGACAAAATAGGAGACTACGCTTATCTTGCCTTTTCAGAAATTAAAGACACTATTGAAAATGAATTCTTATACAATCGAGATTTATATAACCTGCAATTAAATGCTGATATGGTGGTATTAAGTGCTTGTGAAACAGGAGTTGGCGAATTACAAAAAGGAGAAGGAATTATTAGTTTAGCTAGAGGTTTTAGTTATGCGGGCGCTAAAAGCATTATTACTACTTTATGGAGTGTGAATGATGCTAAAACAAAAGTGTTGATGGAAAATTTTTATGGCTACATTAAAGCAGGACGAACAAAAGATGATGCCTTGCGACAAGCCAAAATAGATTTGATGGAGAATAATCCTGATGCCGCCCATCCTTTTTATTGGGCTGCTTTTGTGCCAATTGGAGATATGTCGCCTATTGAATTTCAGGAAACTATTAGTGTTTATTGGTTACTTGGCATTTTAGGGGTATTGGGTTTTATTATTTTTTTATTTCTATCTCGGTGTCCATATAATTTATGCCATATTTGTTTCAACATCCTTTTTTTTTACAAAATTATAATTTTTATGTCCCTTTTTTTTACTATTTACGCTTTCTTACTTTTCTTTTACTTACCAATTATTATCTCTTATTCTATTCTCATTTATTATTATTTTTTCTCTAATATCATTTTCAATTTTTGATATTTTGTTTCTACATATTGTTAGATATTCGAATTTATGCTTATTTAAAGATTCCCAAAAAAGTTATCCATCAAATAAAGCCCTTATTACAGCAAAAATCGGTAGATAAA
>JBGCFJ010000763.1:0-16282 GCA_045106885.1 Saprospiraceae bacterium | reverse complement strand
GCAATGGAGAAGAGACAGGAGATGGAACTGACGAAGAAACAACGGATAGCAGTTGTGAAGTTGTTGATGTTAATCAGATGTTTACGAGTAGTGTTGGCAATCATAATGCTTATATTTATACTCCACAACCTTATGGTGCGGTCAATAATCAATTCCGTTACCGACCTGTTGGTATGACCAATTGGGCATTAACTGACCAATCTACTGTTTATTACCGTTATTTAAGTAATTTGTCAGCAGGAACAGCTTATGAATTCCAAGTAAGACATGAATGTACTTCCAATGGATGGTCGAATTATACAGCATCTGTTAATTTTACAACAACTGGAAGTACGGCAAATAGTAAAGTGTCTACCACTTTACCGACGCCTTTAACTTTGACAGCATTACAAGCTAGAAACCCAAAGGCCTATTCGATTAAGTTAATTCCGAATGCCTTAACGGTATTTCCAAATCCAGCTAGGAATGTATTAAATATTTCTTTGGATATTCCTTTACAAAAAGGTGCCCAAATCCAAGTATTTGACAGGATGGGACGTGCTTTAAAATCAATGAAAGTTGCGCAAAAAACGCAGACTTTGGCAATTGAAGTGAATGACCTATTATCAGGCGTTTATTTGATTCAAGTACAAACTGACGGGAAGAACTTGACGAAACGATTTATGGTTTTATAGGAATTTAAGTACAATCATTTATTAGAAAAGCCATTTTGTAGCATTGCTACGAAATGGCTTTTTTACGTTCTATTCCATACTGGTTTTTAATTTTAAGGAAATCTAGAAAAATAACATACATAAATCTGCGGGGAAAAAATTATCCGTGGTTTCTCTAAGGTATAAGCTATATCTATTGGGCTAGTTGTATTAATAATATTTTCTATTTTATTGTGTAATGCAGGTTGATTTTTTTTGACTGACATTACATAATCATTCCCTGTATCAATCGTTACCGCTGCCGTTTTTTTTGACAATTTAACGCATCTACTGTGAAAATAACTCCTTGTAAACCAGATTTTTGTATCATTTTCTGGATACATGGAATTTTATTACTTTTCAAATCAACCTTAGCACTAGCTACTACTACTTTATCAAAACAGAAAAAATGCTGACTAAATGCGTATAATCTTCTTCGCCCCTCTTATTGCTTTACCATCTATTGGATGCCATTGTGCCCTTTCCGATTCTTCTGGTGAGGCTGCTGCTGTTTGTGCCGCTCTTATTTTGAGTAACCAATCCTTATATATAGATTGAAAACTAAGCGGATTAACTGCCATTATTAGCCGATGTACTGTACTAAAAGATGGTACTCGGTCTTTTTTCGGTTTGAATATCTTTATCAATTCTAATTTGTATTTCTCTATAAAATCTCCAATGGCTCGATAGCCCAAATACCCACTCATTGTACTTAATAGCACTATCATCAGTACAAATTATTGTTTATGCCGTTGCCCTTCTCCTCGTCAAATATCTTCTAATTCTGATAGCTTTGATAAAAATTCATTAATAAGACATTAGGGGCGAGGAAAATAATAACCTACCAGCCTGGCAGATTCTTTTTACTTTTAGCTGCGTTAAAATTATTCAACGTAGCAACGGCTATGCTGAATAATTTTGCCTTGCTAAAAGAAAAAATAACCTCGTCAGTTCTGGTAGGTTATTTATTGCCTCGCCCCTTATCTGTTTGCATGCTCTTTTTAGCCACAAATTATTACTTTTCCTTAGAATGAAACAGCCGTTGGCACTAGTTACGGCTTTTTATTATTTGTCAGAACGCCTTATTGATTATATTTTGGCTGACTATCCATTTCCAAAACCAATTTCCCGCCTTTCACAAGGTCTTTGTGGTAGAAAAAAGGTTGAGCTAAAGTCTGCCCGTTTAAAACCGCAGATTTGATGTATAAATTTTCGGAAGAATTATTATTGGCTTCAATGATAAATTGACCGCCAGGGTAATATTTTTTATCTAAATGAATGGTAATTTTATTAAATATAGGACTCCCTAAATCGTAAGTTGGTTCGACGGCTGCACCTCCACGCATCGAAAATAAGCCCATTTTCATAATAACGGATAAAGCCCCCATTAAACCTTGGTCTTCATCTCCACTATAGCCATAATCAGGCGAAATTCCGCTATAGACTTTGTCAATAACTTGGCGACTCCAATATTGGGTTAAATGTGGCGCATCGGCGTAATTAAATAAGTAGGCGGTTTGCATGGACGGTTGATTGCCATAATTCAAATATTTCCTACGATTTTTAGCTTGTTCCCCTTTATCATGACTTTTGGCAGAGGTGAAATCGTGCTTTTGTGCCAATTCAAAGGTGTTATTTAATTTTTCTACAAAAGCTTCTTTACCACCAATCAATTCAATTAATCCATCCACATCTTGTGGGACAAACCAAGTGGATTGTGCAGCATTTGCTTCTACCCAACCGTGGTCATATCGTAAAATATCCACATCTTTTTCCCAATTACCATCTACATTTTTAACCCACATCCAACCTAATTCTTCATTCCATATATTTCGATAATTCTGTCCTCTTTTATTATAAATTGCATAATCTTTGTCTTTTCCTAATGCTTTTGCCATTTGACCTAACGTCCAATCTTGATAAGCATTTTCTAAGGTCTGTCCAGAACCATCTTTATGGTAACCAAATGCTTGTTCTTCTAAAGGATGCGGAATATATCCTTTACTCAAATAATGAGACATTCCACCACCAGTCAAAGTCGAATGTTCATAACCAGCCTTTGCCATAATGCCCTTTTCCGAATGATTTTTAACCAATCCTTCGTAGGCCTTTTCTACATCAAACCCCCGAATTCCTTTCATATAAGCACTCACAATAAATGGGGTAGAGGAGGCGCCTGTCATCACATAGGTATAATTTCCACCAGATGGTCCACGAGGAATTAAACCGCCATCTTCATACATTAATAGCATCGAATTTACAAATTCCTCACTTACTTTTGGATAGACCAAATGCCAAAGGGTATTTAAAGTCCATTGTGCGCCCCAAAAAGAATCGGAGTTATAATGATTGAATGTAGGCTTGCCTTTAGCATCCAATGGAATCTGACCAATTCGAGGTTCATCGCCTGTCATATCGCAATATTTTCCATTTACATCACTCAAAATTCGACGACCTTGAAGGGCATGCCATAAGTCGGTATAAAATCGACGTTGTTCTGTTTCTGTTCCGCCTTCGATTTCGATTTTGCTTAACCAATTATTCCATTCTGTTTGGGTTGCTTTTACTGTTTTATCAAAATCCCAATGGGTTAATTCCGTTTGAATATTCAGTCTAGCTTGTTCGGTGCTGACGTAAGAAATACCGACTTTCATTAATCGTTGCTCCTTATTTTTTGTAGCAAAACTTACGAAAGCGCCCGTTTTTTTGCCTTTAATTTCCATTCCTTCTTGTAATTGTCCATTTTGCCAAGTCCCAAATTTTTCAAAATCCTTATCAAACTGTATCACATAATAGACATAAGTAGATTTCGGTCTACGCCTAGTTGGTGCCATTAAAGCGTGACCTGCTATTTCTCGATTATTGATTTTTTTTGCATAGCCACTTTCTGTATCATTCGGACCCAAGAAAGTAGAAAAATCTACATGAATATGGCTTTGTTCAGCAGCAGGAAAGGTGTATCTATGAAAACCAACTCTAGTCGTAGCCGTTAATTCTGCATCAATATCATAATCTTCTAAATAGACTTGGTGATACCCCGCCTTGGCTGTCTCTTTTTCATGAGAAAACTTTGACCCATATTTATTAGGCCCTAAATGCCCTTTAAAATCTCCTGTTGTTGGCAAAACGGGAATAGCAGACAATTGCCAAGCATGGACATGACTAAAACAACGAATGGTATCTTGCTTATACCGATACCCAGAATTCCATGCCCCGTTGATGACCATATCTGGACTCAAGTTAACCATTCCAAATGGACGGGTTGCGGAGTTAAAGAAAAACCAACGAGAATTGGCCGCATCGACCAAGGGTTCTACTAAATCTACTGGTCTAATTTTTTCGATAGTAGCGTCGTTTATTGTTTCTTTTTGATTGACGCAATTACTAAAAAGGAGCAGTAAAACGAAGAATAGATAGGAGGTGTTTTTCATTTCTAAATGCTAGATTTTGTATTATTTATATGGAAAGACATTGACTTGATGGCGAATTCAAAGCAATCAAAACACATAATAAAAAATCTTACCAATAAATCACTTCATCTCCCAAATATTTTTTAGCAATTGGTTGATAATGTGCTTTAATCTCTTCTAAATCAAAGATTTTATCACACTTGGTATAAAGGTCGTATTTATTAAAATCTTTAATGATTGCTTTATAGGTATCATCTTTTTCGTTGGTAATTTCTCCATAACTTTCCCCTGTATGCCAAGGATAAAAAGAATGATAACGCACCATGACCATGCCTTCCTCTGGAATCGTATTTGTGGGATGATTTTTTAAAACTTGGTATAAATATTCATCATGCCCCCAAGCTAAATGGGTATTGTCAATGCCACAATTTTTTTCGTAAATACCTAAAGGTGTGCTATAGGTAGTATCCTGCATATCAGGATTTAGGGCATTGAATTCTGGATAGACACAAGAATCTGGCAATTGACAGCCGACAATAAAAACATCACCAACCATGCCCCATTGTTCCGCTTGACTCGTTCCGTCTTCATCTGAACCCCATAAATACATCACTTTTCCTAAATCGTGAATTAAACCCACTAGTTGCATCCAGTCAGGGCGATTATCGTTTCGAATAGCCTCTGCCGATTGTATCAAATGTTGCACATTAGGTAAGTCCAAATCTGGGTCACTTACATCAATCAAAGCGTCTAGTTTTTCTAAGGCATCCCATAAATTTAATGGTTTGTCGTAGGTCAAGTATTTTGCCTTCATTCGTTGGACATAGTCCAACGTTTGACGGGAACGCATTTTTCGATAATGCTCTTTGACCGCAGCCGTAATATCGCCTTGGTCGTAATTTCTAAAGGTTTTTTCTTCTTGAATTTCCATGATGTGGTAAGTTTATAATTTGATAAATAATTTTATGGTTATGTTGTTGAATTGCTAGATTGTTGGGCTACCCGTCTAAGAATGGGCATTTTCGACAACAGCGAATCTATATTCGCTGCTCCAAGCGTCGGAAGATATAGATTTTCCGTTGTCTGTCCTAAAATTGAGTGTCCAACTTTAGACGGGTAGCCGATTGTTGTTTTCCGTAAGTAGAAATAACAATATGACAATAAAACAATTTACTTGATTAACTCCCCAAAGTCACCGCAAAATAAAGCAATAATAATACCGCTAAAACCATACACCACGCCAAGATAAAACCAACACTATCTTGTCGATTCCATTTATAAAATTCCCAATCAGAGTTGGGAAAGAGTAGGGTAGTAGACGTGGTATTAAAATTAGCTAAACCAGCTTGTAATAGTTCTTTATCATGCGCTTTTCCCTTTTCGCTTACAGGAATTCTCATTTTATTATAAAAAGGAAGGAGTAACTCTTCTTGTTTGACTTTGAATAACAGAGAACCGATAATCAATAAAATAAATGGGAAAATTAAGCGAATCAATAATCGTATAGACTCATTGAGGGCATAAGGATTTTTGCTTAAATCAAAGCCTAAAGTATCAAGTAATAATAACTCTAAGTAGATATACCCATTGCCTTGAAGTGCATTGTCTTGGGTTGCGCTCACTCCTTTTGACCAATAAATAGCCTTTTTAGGCAACTGATACGCCTTTTTGAATTTATCTCCTGCCACTAATACTGCTGGCTGAGTGCCTAAGGTTTTATTATTTGCAGCAGCTTGATTCCATTCGGCAATAGCTTGATTGCGATTGGTCACATCCATTGGACGAGCAGTATACTCTCGTTCCATAGCAGGTGGATTGGTTTGCTTGATTAACCCTTCTGCCGTTCGCATTTGAGGGAATAATAAAGGCAATAAAATGGGAATTAAATAAAACAAAGAAAAAGACCCGACAATACTTATCCAAGCTCCTTTTTTATTGGCTTTTCTCCATTTTAGCCCCAACCAAAAGGCCGCAGCAAAAACGACGAAAAACTCCCAAATAAACTTTAATATTTGTAGGATATTATCAAATTGAGTCGTAATAATTGCGCCACCAATTAGGAATATAGCACCTGCTATTCTACCGACAAAAATCAATTTCTTCTCAGATGGATTATCCGCAAATGGTTTGTATAAATTATTGACAATCAATCCAGAAACAGTTAACATCAAACAATCTGCAGTGGACATTAAGGCGGCCATCATACTCGCCAACATCAAGCCAATTAACCCCATATTCAAAGGCCCTAATAAGGCTCTAGTCGCATGCCCCCAAGTTAAATCAGGATTGTTTATTTCTTTGCTAAATAATAGGATAGCCGCTAAACCTAACATGCCCCAAAGGATGGTCACCACTCGTTTCATAAACGTGCCTGTCACAAAACCAATTCGAGCGGAATATTCGTCTTTGGCAGCTCCAGCGGTTACTAATTGATTGGGTTGGGTAACGACGGTTAAACCAGAAACTAAAGCAGCGGTTAAGATAAAATACCACGTAAAATCAATGGTTTGTGGCGCACCAAATATTTCAAAAGAATCTTCTGGTAATTGCTGATGCAAATGGGTGAGTGCAGAAATCATCCCATTACCTCCGTATAGTTCATTAATACTCGACCAAGCAAAGGGTAAAAGAATGATGGAGAGAATAATTATAAAAACACCTTGCAAGAGGTCAGTATAAACGGCGGCTTCTAAGCCACCGAGAATGGTATATAATAAGACGATAAAACAAATCGCCCAAATCAATATCGTCTCATTCAAATAAGAGAAAATACTTCTTGGGTTTGCTTTACGCAATTGGTCTAATTCTTCCAAACCAGCCGCCGACAGTTGACTAATATCACTAGCTTCTAATCGTTTTAGTGTTTCCGATTGTCCTAATTCGATGGTTTCTGCGCTCGTTAATTCCGTTTTAGGTTTTGGGGTCATTGCGGTAGCGGTCTTAGCCACCGCCATATAACCGACTGATAATAAGCCCATCATCCCAATCGAAGCAATTAAGGCATAAGTGGCTGCCATGCCGTTTGACCCATATCTTTCTTTGTAAAAATCACCCATGGTCAGCATTCTCATTCTCCTCAACCAAGGGGCAGTTATCCAAAATAGAGGGGTGACAAAAAGCATTAACAGAGAACTCCAAATACCTGCTGCACCATTATTAAAAGTAGTCGTCGCTACGCCTGCTGGGCCGTCGGCAGAAGTGGCTTGTCCAAAACTCGCAAAAGTGCTGGTTAACTTGCCAAATTTTCGCCCACCTAATAAATAATCTTCTTGACTTTTGACGCCAAAACTCGCTCTTACTCCGATGTAAATAATTACACCAAAATAGATGGTCATGACAATTAAATCTAGATAAGTTAGTCCGAAAATCATGGTTTTAATTTATGAAAACTGGTCGTAAATAATTTACTGTCAGTTATTTAGACAATTTTGTTGAGGTTGTAATAGATTGATTATTTTCAACATTAGGGTAATCATAATCAATTACTTTTACTTGTTCACAACCAATCTCTGTTAATCCATTTTTATAATAATTCATCCGATTATCTCCCCAGTTCAAACGGCAATCTTTAATTGAAATATTGGCTGCTTGATATAAGTAAAATCCTGCTGTATCATCCATAATCATATCTGCCCCTTCACAAGGACGACAATCATATAAGCCACCTTTATAATTGGTTGTTTTATTAATCGTTAAGTCAATTCCTTGAAAGCGAATATTATTGATTTTAGAAGGTTCACCACCTACGAAAATGCCATTTTCACTAGTGCATTGGATGTTGCTAAACGTAATATTGGACACCTTTCCCACTTCTCCTTTTGTCGCCCCTTTAGGGAATCGAACACCAGCGTCCTTTCCGTTACTATTGGCTCTTGGAAAAGCAGTCACATAAATAGGTTCTGCCTTACCCCACCAAACATCTCCAAAAAGGCGACATTCTAAGATGATATTAGAAATAATCACATTTGAAACGGTGCCTTCATCTCTGTTTTGAATACCAATGCCTCGATTGCTGTTTTTGATAATACAATTATTAATGACGACATTTTTAATGGCATCCATATTTTCAGAACCAAATTTTATGGCACAAGAAGTAGAGGTTAAAGTGCAGCCTGTCACCGTAATATCGGAACAAGGACCAAATTCGGCGTATTCTCTTCTATTTTTAAAGCAAATACAATCATCTCCAGATTCGATGTGACAATTGCTAATATTTACATTTTGAGAATGGTCTAAATCAATCCCGTCTCCATTTCTGATTTTCAGGTCATTATAAATAAAAATATCACTAATTAATACATTTTTACAACCAATAAAATGCAATCCCCAATAGGCGGAATTTTGAAAAGTAATATTGTGAATTTTAATGTTTTTGACATTAACTAAAGTCAGAATATGAGGTCGTGGATCTACCGTATCAAAGGGTTCTAGGGCATAAGCATCCTTGAGTTCTTCCCCCATAAAAGCAGCTCCATTTCCATCAATAATCCCACCGCCTGTCATTGTTACATTTTCCAAATTATCTCCACCAATCCAAATAGTGCCTTCTCCTTTATTTTCCCGAAAAGCACTTTCGGTATAAACGGATTCATCGGGATTGGCTAATAAAATAGCGCCCATTTCTACCCGAAACTCGATGTTGGATTTCAACTTAAAAGGGCCTGTCATAAAGGTATAACCTGCGGGAATGAGGACGGTACCACCTCCATCTTGATAGCAAGCATCAATAGCCTTTTGAATTGCTTGTGCATTGTCTACATGAATACCTTCTACTGCTCCAAAGTCTAATATATTATTTTCTTTCATTTCTTTTTTAAAAAAGTAAGTAGTTAAATATGTCCTACATAATTACATATTCGCAAGATATTAAAATTTATATCATTTACCTAAGTATAATTAGGAAAAATTTAAGTTATTTTTTACATGAGTAGTAAATAAATTGTATCTTAACGCATTGTCCTTTTTTTGCTATTATAGTATTTTGATTCCTTCTCTAATACATTTTGTTAGAGCGTCAGCTAAAAAACTGATAATTATCCGTTGGGACATTAAATCCGTTGGGGATATATTTCTTTAAATCCCAACGGATTAGACTTCCCAACGGATTTAAATATTGACTTAGGCAAAGTAAAATAATTAATTAGCCATTATGACTTCATCTTTTTCTACTATACTTCGTTGAAAATGCTCGCCATAGCCGTGCTATGTCTGCGCTTTTCGCCTCGTCTAGTAAAAAAATATTTCCTCAGAATGACCACTTTATTAATTTATTTTGCCTTAGTATTTTTTATATTATTGATTTTTTAGTAATACCATTCTAGATAAGAATGTTTATAGGAAAAACGATAAAGGATATTTTTCCTATGGTTTAATCAAAAAACTTGATAGTTATACACTCAAAAATGACACTATATACAAATATATAGGCTTTGGTACTTTTTAAATAGAAAAAGCTATCTTAGACTGAAATTTATATAGGACTCATTCTGAAAAAATATAGATATTTGGATTCTTTAAAATCAGTACTCGTCCCTATACAAAAGAATTCTTTAGCAGAACAAGTTGAAGAAAAATTGATTGACTATTTAAAGGCAAATAATTTTAATACAGGTGATAAGTTACCTAAAGAAATAGAATTAGCCGAATATTTAGGTGTAAGTAGAAATGTTGTTAGAGAAGCTTTAAGCCGTTTACGCATGTTAGGAGTGGTTGAATCGAAAAAGCGTAAAGGAATGGTCATTACAGAACCAGACTTAATGAGCGGTTTAACACGTATTATGGATCCTGCCTTGCTTGGTGCTGATAATATGCAAGATATTTTTGAACTTCGATTGGTCTTAGAAGTAGGGATGGCAGACCTATTATTTACTAGAAAAAAAGAAAGCGACTTAGTCACTTTAAAGGATATTGCTACCCGAGAATTGAACGACCCCAAATGTGCTACTTCCCAAATGGTTCGGTCACAATATGAGATAGAATTTCATGGGAAACTATATGCCATGACTGGTAATTCTACCTTAACTAGGTTTCAAAAATTATTATTACCGATTTTTAATTATATGATTGAGGTAGAATCTACTTTAGATAAAAAACCTCCAAGTGGGCGGATTTCTCATTTTAATTTAATCGAAACTTTAGAAAATGGAACTGCTTCCTCCTTTAGAAAGCACATGCGCCAACATTTGACACCTCATTTTACTCGACTTTAGAATCGCATTAGTCTTGCTCTGCCACTAATTTATTTAGGGAGATTTCTGGACACTAACGAAAATTTATGCGTTAGTTTTTGTTACGAGTATGAATAGCATTCCAGTTCTTTTTGACTAAATAAATTATTTCATTGTAATTCAATTCTTTTAGTTAGGAGTTTGTTGGGGGATTTGTTTTTAGCCCGAAAGATAAATTCTCAACAAATTTTAATTTCTCTAGTTTGTTTCCTCATTTAAAATACTTCATAATTTCCGCTGCAATTAAGGTATGTCCTTTTTCATTAGGATGATTAGATTGAGACATATATTCCGCTAAATCTTCTCCGTTCATTAATTTATTTTTAAAAAGCTGGTAGTTATTAATTAACCCAACATTATGAGTTAATGCGAGGATGGGTTAATTTTCATTAGATTAATCACCACTTCTCCATAATAGCTAATTCAATAGCATCCATCATTTCAACCGTTGGAAAACCATTATTCGGCCGCCTTTGTGCTAAATTATACCAACCTTTCCAACGTGGGTTTTTATCACCTTGAATCCTGTTTTTATAGACGACAGCTAATTGTTCCCTTGCTGTTTTTAATAGTACCAAAGCTTCTGTTTTTAACGAACTGGATGGATTGACCTCTTGTTTTCTATTGATAGCATACAATTGATGAAGCATATTTTCAAAAGTCAATAAATCCATATACAACTGAATGGGGAAATAAACTTGGTCATGGAAAAAATGCGAATCGGAAGTTTTGGGTAATAACTTTTTAGCTTTTGTCAATGCCGTTTCTAATAAAGATAATCGCTTTTGCAAATCAACTAAATCATTTTCCACTCTTCGTGCTTCGTAGGGAGTAGGAGTTTTCCCTGGTCGCACAATAGGTAGTTTGGATAAGTAAGAAATGACCTCTCTGATTTCCCATAAATTTTGCACATACCCTGCCTTTCCAAAAGAGGCTTTATCCCATAATTGCATAATCTCTATAGCTGCTGCTGCTTGGTCTTTAGAAAAATAACGTTTCGCCCATTTTTGATAAAAGGCATTTCCAGAATAGCTCTCTGGGTTATTACAAACAGTACTAAATGCTTCTAAATTAAATATAAATGGTCGAAATTGTTGTCCATTTACTTCACAATAAGCCGTTGCCTGATATTCGGTAAACATCTTTTTCATGATGGTATCAATTTGTTCAGGGTAGGGGTGGGAAACGGTGTGGTTTTTCCAATAACCTGCATGCATATAAGTGCCAAAGGGGTAGCCTTTAGTGCTTTCTGGATATTGTTTGAAGCCAGCATAGCCATCATCCGACCAAGCAATAATCCAATCTTTTGGTGGCGTAAACCCTTGATTGAACATCTTCATTCCATCCGAGTAACAAATAATTACCTTATCCGCTTTTGGATTATGTCGAGTAATAATTGAATCTAAATTTTTAGATACTTCATTAAAAACGGCGATTTTATTTTCACCACAAGTACTCTTATATTCCCAATCCCAAACTTGGTTTCGTGGACGAAGGGAAAAAATATCTGCTTTGCCAATGGGTGTTTTTGTTAAATAATAATTCCAGATATCAAACCATTTATCTTTATTATCCTTCCAACAATCGGCATATTTACTTTCCAACGATTTGATTTTATAGCCCATCGCCATATCTATTTGAACTTTCATGCCTTTGTCGTGGGCATAGTCTATCATTTTTTCAATGTAGGTCAAATCAATATCATAGTCTGGTCTTATTTTTTGATAAGTTGGCCGTAGAAAAAATTCAGGTCTGCCCAACATATCAAACAATTGAATCCCATTATAGCGCATCCGAACCAAGGCATCTATCATTTCGGTGTAGGATGCCCAATCATATTCTAATAAAGGCTTTTTTAGATTTGCTAATTCATCGACATCATTTTCAAAATAAACCAATAAAGGCACTAATGGGGGGGCAATTTTTTTATTCTCAAATTGAAAAAGTTGTTCCACTCCTATTTTATTAGTAGGATGCCCCGTCCAGTAATGAAGCGGGTCAATGCCCAATACTAATTTTGAATAATCGTACACCGCATATTGCATGCCTTGTAGGTCACTTCCCGCTAAAACAATGGTTTGCTTATCTATTTTTTGCCAGATGCCCCCTCTTGCCCCTGGATTATTTGGAGTTAAGGTTATGTTTGCTTTGGTTAGCATTTCTGCTAGTAGTTGATTGGAGGAACTCGTGCCTAAAAGGATTTTCTTGTCAGCGTAGTTTGCCTTATTTTCTGAAACAATGGTGATGGCTAAATCAGTAACTTTTGATAGGTCTGCTTTTAAGTCTTCGGCAGTTGTTTTTTCTGTGGTTGTCGCATTTTCGCCGATGATAATTTGTAAGTTGTTGTCGTTTTGACAAGAGAATAAGCAGCAGCATAGAACAAGGAAGGAGAGGAAGGGTAATTTCATGTGATTTAGATTAGTAAGGGAAAACAAAAAAAATAACCTACGTAAATTCGTGGGGGAAATTAGTAACGAAATTCCCCCACGAATTATCCAGCCCCACGAATTATTTTTTTAAAACATATAGTATTGTTGCGTAGGTTGTTTTTTGCCAAATCCCTAAAGCAATTTTTGAGAATAATATGTAGTACATATTTAAAAATGCTAAAGTAATCGTTTTGTGATAGATAGTGAAATAAATTATTTAATAATATCAAAATATCAAAACCTAATACAATGCCAGAGCGCACAATAGAAAAGTTATATTAATAAGAAAAAAGCCCATTTTTAAAATCGCCCCCACAATTATGAAGGATTGGTACATACTTATTTTACCATGCCTGATTTTTCTAAAGATTGCATGGCAGCGCATATCAAAATTGTGGATTTTTTAAAAACGCTGCTAAAATAATTTATTGGTTTACTATCACGGATATGGGGTATCACGGATAAAGAGCTGCGAGGAATGAGATTTCACAGCATAGACAATTTGTGGTATAATATCTCTGCTTAACTCGTCTAAATTTGTATGGTATTATCCGTGATGCCTATATCCGTGATGCTAATTCATCATTATTTTTCCACTAAAAGACTGCCCTTTTTCATTCTCTACCGTAAATAAATACATGCCATTCGGCAAATCATTTCGATTAACCTGAATGAAGTTGTTACGGAAATTAGTCAGTTGCTGAACCTCTTTCCCTAACATATCTACTAATCGAAAATTAACAGCGCCAACATTATCAGGTAATACGATATTCGTCATGCTTTGCATAGGATTAGGCATCACAATAATTTCTGTTAATGGATTATCTACTTCAAAAGTAGGTGTCGTTACTTGACCAATATTTAAGCCCGTGGTATCCGTGACATACAACATAGCAAATAGCATCATTTCATCTTGAGAAGTTGGACCCCAACGAACAGTTACTGGTCCATCATTGACCCACTTAGCTTCATGGGTAATTCCTTTAGAAAAGTCGATAGGTAGAAACTCGTCAAAAGTTCGAGTGGGAATATGTTGATAATCATAAAAAGGAGCAATACAACCAGGATTTCCTCTTGGGCAAGACCCATCATAAATTAACTCCTCCTTATTCCCCGCCGCATCATTCATCCAGATTTTATAACTCTTACCGTATCTATGCGTATGTCCTGCAATACTCCAAACGAAAGCCTTTCCGGGATACTGCACCTTTGATGAATGGGTAATTTCATTCCCATTATTTGGAATATTAATCCATGGATAAGGGACTAAATCAGACTTGATTTCTTGTTTAGCCGTCGCGATTGGTTGCGTATAAATATTGACATAAACTTCATTTTGATAAACATTATCCGCTAAATAATTAATGGTATGGGAATTTAAATCTAAGACGTGATTTTTGCCCCATTTAAAAGCAGTATTTTTTGGTAGGATGATGTCTTGACTTTCTTGCAAAGTAGCCACGAAACTAACATCTTGCGTATGGTCTTGGTCTCTTCTCAAACCATTCGGGACTTGACTCCCATCTTCATAATCGTAAATAATAAAATGATGAGAAGAGGTCGCCATTTTTACATCCACTCGTTTGACTTCAATTTCAGAGGTATTGTCTAACTGATATTTTGTATAATATTCATCCTCTCCCGATGGGTCAATAAAAAAAGGCCCCATTTTTATCTGAAAACCTTCGGAAGGGTCTGGTGCTGGTGGTGCGCCTTCTGGGAAAGAGGCTCGCCCTTGACCGCCTTCGTAGTATTCTTTTAGCAATGTCTCTTTGATAACTTCTCCTTGTTTAGGTGCGCCAAATAAAATCCATTGACGAATTAATTCTTTTTCCACATCTGTCAAAGAAGTACTGATTGGCATTGGGTCTTTTTCGCCACTTTCCAATTCCATATCTAAATCTAAGCCTTGATTAATCTTTTTAAATAAAAAACTTTTATCTACTCGACCTGGATGGACTAATTGATAACCTTTTGCGGCAGCGGTATTATTACCACTGGTTACGCCCACTAAATTATTATAAACAGATAAAGCTTGGGTGCATCTCAAAATGTCGCATATTTAAAATAATAAATTATCAAAATAATTATGCGGCATTTTTTTGTGCCTTTTTAATTAAATTAATGACTCTATCCCATTGATTGTTAATATAAACGACTCTCAAATTAGCCACAGCCTGCCCTCCATTCTTAGTCCATTTTTGCCCTGATTGCTTCATTCTTTTTTGTAAAACAAACCGATGAGCTGATTCTATTGGTCCAGAACCAATTAATAATCCTCTGTCTTGGTAAGTTTTGTAAAGCATTCGATGTTGATTATTCTTGTAATAAGTAATTATTTTCTGTTGAGCCTCCAGCTTTTTCTTACCTTTTAGATTCATTTGTTCGATTTCTACAATAACTTGAGTCACCTCATCATTCAATAATCGACCTATTTGCTTATCAACCCATTCTTCCCTTTTCTTTATTTCTGTCTTTTTGGCATAAATCACCTTTGAAAAATCGTGTAAGTATTCAGAAGCATGAAAAAAATCTAATATATCTGTGGCTTTTGGATAATTGGCTTGTAAAAAATTCTCTATCCATGTAGCTCCGTCGTTTATAAAAACCAAGCGGTTTCCTAAAGAGTCAAATACATCTAGTACTGGTTCTAATTTAGCTGTAAATTTATCATGTTTACCAAAATGACTCACATACAAAGAATTACGTATTATATTTGGCTTGGCTCCTAAGTCTAAATGGTCTTGTTCTCGGAATATTCTCCCTAATTTCATTTCTTTCCAACTTCCTATATCTTCTCCTCCTTCTATTTTGACAGGTCGAGTCGGTAACATACAGCCGTCAAACATGCCATACACTATCTCATTTGGTTTTAAATCCGCACTAAACGCTTGGCTTGATTTTACTACTTCCCCTTCCATTTCCTCCATTTCTGACTCTAATTCGTTACCATAATGGACACATAGCCTATTTATTTGACTATCATCTGTAACAATTCGTAGGTATTTTTCTATTGCCACCGTACTTGCCTTATAATTATCCTCTTGACCACTATATACCATCAAATCTCTCATATAAGGAGTAATTCTAAACCCGTCGGTTAACGACCATTCATGGATATTATTCAGCTCAATACTTCCATAACGACTCAGAATTTTTTTTTTTTTCGCCTATCTGAACTTTTTTTACCTAAAGAAGCCTCTAAACTTCTTCTACCAAATTCAACCCATAATTCATCAAAGCCTTTCTCATAATCATAAAAACTATCACTAGATGCTTTTTTTTCTTCTATTTCTTCCCATTTCTCAGCCGCTAATTCTAAAAATTCTGCTTTTGTCATAATTATTTTTTCGGCTAAAATAATGTATTTTTAATACTTTCAATTTATGTTTTTCTATATGCGACATTTTGAGATGCACCCGATAAAGTACCGTTTTCGGATATTATTAAAAATCGCCAGTCCAGTTGGTTAAACTTAGATGAGTGTTGTATCTGCAATTATAAAAAGCAGATGCCTGGCGAAA
>JBGCFJ010000762.1:0-3143 GCA_045106885.1 Saprospiraceae bacterium | reverse complement strand
CTAAAAATAGAACTTTAGTCGTCATAGACCCTAGAGAAAATGAGACGGCTAAAAAGGCAGATTATTTTTTACAGGTCAAACCTGGTAGAGATGCTTGGTTGATGTCCGCTATGTTGGGAATTATCATGCAGGAGGATTTAGGCAGAAAGGAAGAAATAATTAGCCAAATTAGCTAAAGAATACTAGAAGTTGTAATTTTGGAAAATGGAAGTAACAAGAGATAATTTCATAAAATTATTGCCAAGCTTAAAATTAGCGAGCGAAAATTTAAAAGGTAGCCCAAGACGGATGTTTTTGGGACAAATAGCAATAGACCTAGGCAGAGGGGGGAAAGTGCTGGTATCGAAATACCTGAATATTAGTCGTCAAACCTTGCGTAAAGGGATAAAAGAGGTAGAAAGTGGAGAAGTTCAAAAAGATAGATTTGATGAGCGAGGAAGAAAACCATTATCCCAGACTAATCCAGAATTAGTAGCGGCGATAAAAAAGATAGTAGATGCAGCGAGCCAAACAGACCCTCAATTCAAAAGTACTCGATTATACACTCGATTAAGCCCTAGAACGGTTAGAGAAAAACTAATTAAACAAGGCTGGGAAGCATCAAGTTTACCGAGTAAAGATACGATAGGGAATGTGATGAAAGAATTGGGATATAAGCGAAAGAAGGTATCGAAAACAAAGCCTAAAAAAAAATTAAAGAAACAAATGCAATCTTTGCCCAGCTAGAAAAAGATAATGAACAAGCCGATTCGGATAAAGGTACCTTACGTATATCATATGATGCAAAGAATCGTGTAGCGATAGGTAATTTCTCAAGAGGCGGAAAAAACTGGACAAAAGTGGAGGCAAATGATCATGATTTTGGAGCAGAATATATCACTCCATTTGGTTTATTTTTGCCTGAATTTAAAGAGACGAGTTTATATTTTACGGAATCGAAGGTAACTGCGGATTTCATAGTTGATATATTGATAGATTATTGGTCGAGTAATAAAGAACGTTTTAATCATATACATACCCTTGTATTAAATGCAGATAATGGCCCAGAGTGCCATAGTAGGCGGACTCAATTTATCAAGAGAATTTGTGATTTTGCCATAACAAATGATATTGTAGTTAAACTGGTTTATTATCCACCTTATCACAGTAAATACAACCCAGTTGAGCGAGTATGGGGAGGTCTAGAGCAACATTGGAATGGAGATATTCTTGATTGTAGAGAAACTGTGCTTAATTTTGCCAGAACCTTTGTTTGGGCTGGAAAAAAAGCAATAATAAAACTATGTAAAGGAGTTTATGAAAATGGTAAAAAACTTTCTGACAAAGCTATGAAGCTACATGAAAAAGCCATAGATAGACTTGATGCTACTATTGGAAAATGGTTCGTTACTATTAACCCAAAGAAAGCTAAAAAGGTGTTATGTTCTGGCTAATTATTTCTTCTGTTTTGCCTTAACTCTTTTAAATTTATCCTCAAATCAGCTAACTGGAAGTATCCCGTCTACGGTAGGGAACCTAACTAACTTAACTTCTTTTACCTTACAACTGAATCAACTCACAGGTAGTATTCCACCAGAAATTGGCAACCTAACTAATTTAGGCAATATTAGCTTTTCTGCGAATCAACTTTCAGGTACTATTCCACCAGAAATTGGTAATCTGACGAATCTATCTCTTTTATTATTGGCATCGAACAAGCTAACAGGCAATATTCCATCGACTATCGGTAATCTATCTAATTTACAAACTTTAGGTATGGTATCGAACCAGTTAACAGGCAGTATTCCACTAGAAATAGGTAATCTAGTAAATTTAACTAGCTTGTATTTGTCCTCGAATCAATTAACAGGTAACATTCCGTCAGAAATAAGTAACCTATCCAATTTATTTATTTTGGACGTATCTTCTAATCAGTTAACAGGCAATATTCCAGCAGAATTAGGTGATTTGTCTCTTATAGGCAACATGAATTTATCCTCAAATCAGCTAACGGGAAGTATTCCATCAAATCTAAGCAATCTTTACGATAGCAATAATTTGTCTAATTTTTCTACTTTAGATTTATCTTCTAATCAATTATCAGGTTGCTGGCCTATTGATTTATCCAATTTATGTGGTAAAATAGTTAAGTTAGAAAATAATCCTAACTTAGACGAACAAGATTTTGCTGCCTTTTGTGCTACCAATTCAGGTGCATGTATTCCCATCCAATGGGAAAACCTCTTCACCAATGTAGACACCATCTGGGCAAATGGCGCACCAGGGCCAATAAGAATAAATAATAGCGAAGTCATTCCACTTATAGCAGCGACCAATTGTGATAATATAGAGAATCCTATTTTTACCGTCGGTACAGAATATGGGGAGGGACTAGTAATTGGGATGGCGAACGAACGACCAATTGTTGATGATGCTGGTGGTATCACTACTTTTGATAATCAAGCATTTTTTGAAAATACTTTTGAGTTTTTAAATAATGGGAAAGGCAAACGAATTGGTATCAACAATGGCTGGGCTTTTGATGGGAACATGACGACAATCAAGACTGCCTTAGAAGCTAAGGGATTCACTTTCACCAATCTCTCGATTCCAATTACGGCTACCCAATTAAGCACTATAGATGTACTTTTTATGGGGAATGATTGGCGGAATGTTGGAACAGTTGACCAAGTAGAAGTAGATATAGTTGAAAGTTTTGTACGAAATGGTGGTGGTGCATTACTAATGGGCTTGGGCTGGTCTTGGCCGAATGATTTAGCGGCTTATCCTATGAATCGCTTTGCAAGTCCTTTCGGTTTTGAATTCATCTCTAATTATTTTTCAGAACCTATAAATCATTATTCTCTTTGGCCTTACTTTGTCAATATGTATCCGAATATTGATTTGGATGCTATTTGTCCGCCTTTCACTTGTCCAGCGAATACTGATTCTTTAGCGTTAATGGCTTTTTACCATGCTACAGATGGGCCTAATTGGGGGTATGATGGTGGCTGGGGAAGTCACTGTAAGTTATCTACTTGGCACGGCGTAATTACTAATGAAGAAGGGAGGGTTATTAGTCTAGATTTGCATAATAATAACTTATCTGGTACACTTCCAACCGAGTTAGGTAATTTAAGCGAATTGCAAACGCTACGGTTGTT
>JBGCFJ010000761.1:0-4471 GCA_045106885.1 Saprospiraceae bacterium | reverse complement strand
TAAGTATATGATTTGATCAATTAAATTTATAAGTTCTGACCTGCGGATGCCCGTTTGATAGAGCAATTCCAAAATCATTTTATCTCTAATGCCTTTAAAATCATTACTAAATTCAACCTGTTCGAATAAAAATTCGAGTCTGTCTACTGGAATCACTATGGGTAAACGTTTGCCCACTTTAGGTGCAATCACTTTCAACATAGGATTAGTAGGAAGCACAGTGCGCTTGGCTAAAAATTGGAAATAAGATTTAAGGGTAGACAATTTACGATTAATGGAGCGAGTCGTAATATTTTGTTCTAATAAATCGACAATCCACGCTCGGATGTGGAAGTGTTCGATATCTTCGTCTTTCTTTATTTCATAGGTATTGTGTAAAAATGTTTGAAATTGAGTTAAATCGGTTTCATAAGCTTTAATTGTATGTTCGGAAAATCGTTTTTCAAATCGTATATAAGCAAAAAAGATAGATAATCTCATTTAGTGGTTTTAATCTTGGATGTATATCTTTCAAAGTATACTTCAACTGATTTTAATTACAGTTCATTTATACAAAAGTTCACATACAAAATTTATCATATACCAATACACCTAAAAATGATAGATAAATTGGGGGGTTCATTTTAGTATAAAATAAAAGTAGATAAAAGGTAGGAAAAAGGCAAATTTTTTAACGTCAATTTTACGAAAAAAAAATTAAAAAAACATATAGTTCTTTTTTACAAAATGTTCTTATATATTTGCGCCGCAATCACAACCTAATCCTCTTAAACCTCCCACCTATTTAGCACTTTAACTACCAAAAACTATAAAATACCACACCAAAATCAACCCAATCTCTCTATTATCCGTATCAAGGGTATGAAAAAAGGAAGAAAAGACCATCAATTCATCAAAAAACCCTATTATGAAGGTGGTATAAATGCCATAAAAACTTTTATTAAAGAAAATCTCTCCTATCCCTCTGCTGCGCTTTCACAAAAAATAGAAGGAACGGTCTATATTCGATACACTATTAATTATAAAGGAAAAGTAATAGACACTAAAATTATAGCAGGAATTGGACATGGCTGCGATGAAGAAGCGATAAGATTGGTCAAATTACTGGAATTCAAAGTGTCTAAAAACAGAAATTTAAAAGCCGTTTTCCAAAAAAGCTTACAAATTCATTTTCGATTGCCAACAATAGTGCCTAAAAAAGAGGTAATTCCGCCGTCCACTCCTATAACGCTTCAATACAATTATACAACGACTAAGCAAGTACCAACAAAACCTATGAAAAAGAAAGGAGAGAAAGGGGGAAGTTATAATATTACGATTCAGTTCTAGAAAATAATGTAATTCTTAACGATGAATGATGAACAATGAATTCACAATATTCCGTAGCAGTTAACGCTTACATCCTGTAAATCCTAAATAATCCTGTCGTTTTGTAATAAAAAAGGCCTCCATCGTGGGAAGCCTCAACTCATTATTAACCTAAAAATTAGTTCTTTATAAAAATAGCCTAAACAGCTTTATTTATGTTTTATTTTTAGACAAATTTTTATTTAGTCCATCTCAAATGACCCATTTAGTTTGTCCATTTTTATTCAATTTAATAATCTATCTCGCTAAATTCAACTTAAAATTAGTAATTTTATTCGGAATAAGTAAAAATCAACCCAATATGTTAAAAATTAGCAAACTGTATTTCGGCCTATTTTTCTTTTGCATTTCTATTTTAACAACATCTACGCTACTTGCACAAGCAACTGATGTGTTAATGACCAACAGCCGTAGCATTGATAAGGACCGATATAAAGGCGTAAAAGGAAGTCCCTATCAATTTGAGGATTGGCAGAAGGGCAAAATAATTAGTGTTGATGCCGATGTTATCGAAGGTGTTTTACTGAATTTTAATGGTAAAACGGAGGGCTTTGAAATTAAGAAAGGCGATAATTTCATAGAATTAGACCCTAAATGGTACATTAGAGTCTTATTAGAAGAGGAATCTGGAGAGGTCATCACTTTCCAAAAAAATTTTTTACCACCGCTTGCCAATAAATTTACCAGAGTCGTATATAAAAGCGAAAATCTAAGTATAGTGGAAGATTTTATTTCTAAAATTGAGGTAAAAGTGGTTAATAATGTTGGGAAGAAGGAAGAATTTAAAAGATTTTATAGCAAGCGTAATTTATTTCTGGTTAAAGACAAAAAGATTACCCTTCTAAAACGTAAGAAAAAAAGTTTGTATGCTTTATTAGGGCATAAAGCAGAGTTAGAGAAGTTTATCAAAAAAGAAAAATTAAAATTATCTACCGAAGCAGGTTTAATAAAATTATTTGCTTTTTATGAGGAAAGTGGGTTTTCGAAATAATTTTTTAATGATAAACGATGAATGAGGAACGATGAATTCGTAAAACACAACATGTAATGACAATGGCTTTTGTTGTCTTTTCTTAAAATTCCCTATTTTTGCGCCCTTTAAATAAAAGGCTAACAAAAGTCTTTCTCTATATGCTCTTCTAATTAAAATAATAGCTGAACAGCAATAGGGATTTTATTCAACTTTCTAAAGATAAAACAATGACAGCAGAAATGCATACGGAAAAAGGTGTAATGACTATCGAATTTTATGAGAATGATGCACCTAACACAGTTGCAAATTTTGTAAAATTGGCAAAAGATGGCTATTATGATGGTTTATCTTTCCATAGAGTACTTCCTGATTTTGTGGTACAAGGTGGTTGCCCAAATACTAGAGCAGGCGCTTCTGGCATGCCAGGTACAGGTGGGCCAGGTTATAAAATTGACTGTGAATTAACAGGAGACAATCAATTCCATGATAAAGGTGTTTTATCTATGGCACATGCAGGACGGAATACAGGTGGCTCTCAATTTTTCATTTGCCATAGCCGAAATAATACGGCTCACTTAGATAGAAATCATACTTGCTTTGGAAAAGTAGTAGATGGATTAGATGTAATTGATGATATTCGTCAAGGAGATGGTATTTTGAAGGTTGTGATTTTAGATAGTGAAGCAGCATAAAACGGTATCGGTTTTTAGGTATCAGATGCCAGGTCAGATGTGGTATACATCGAGACTGTTCAAACAACTGTGTTTAGGCAAAATTTTAGCATTGAAAATCAAGGCTTTACTGCTTACTGCCACTGCTGACTGTCTACTGTCTTTACATCTAACTTGGCATCTGAAACCAACTACCTTTTACCCATCAATATCCATCAAACTTTCCAATAAGCAAATTTGATTTTTTGTTCGTATTAAATTTTGTTCTTCCTTAGCTACTTTATAATAAACATCTCCTTGCAAATAATCCGTCAGAAAGCGCAATGCCTGTTCAAAGATGGTTAATTTCCCACCATACATTAGTAATTCTTTTTCTAAAGCAGTTAGTTTGCCATCTAATCCAGCTAAATAACCTTCTGTCAAAGCATTCAACATTTCTTTCCTAACATAAATTTGTTTAAAATCATCACTATTTTCATCCAGTGCTGGTGTGAAAGTTCGCACCATATCTCCATAATCAAATAGCAAGGTATCTGGCATCAAAGTATCCAAATCTATCACACAAACCGCTGCTCCGCTTATTTTATCAAAAAGGATATTATTAATTTTAGTATCGTTATGCGTAACTCGCAAAGGAAGCTTTGTTTGTTTAATTTTATTTAGTAAATATTTATAATTTAGTAATTGATTAATCGCTACTTCTGCTTTCTTTTTTCGCTCCCCTACTCCATCCTTAATAGCTTTTAAAAATTGTTGATACCGCAAATTAGTATTGTGGAAATTTGGTATAGTGGTATGTAAAGAAGTTACCTCAAAATCATGGAGGTAATTAGCGTATTCACCAAAAGCAAAAGCGGCAGCATAGGCTTGCTCCGTCGTATCTACTTGATTATAGGTAATCGTATTTTGGATAAAAGGATATAATCGCCAGTAATCATTGGCTATTTTAAGGACATATTTATTTTCAAAACTTTCGATAGGCAATAATACTTTTCGAGGATAGGATTTTTTAGTTAAAAAATGACCGATATTGGCGATATTATGCATGACCTCCAAGGGGTTTTTAAATATCTGGGTATTAATTTTTTGTAAAACGTATAAAGATTTATTTGGTCCGTCTTGTAAGGTAACTTGATACGTTGCATTGATATGCCCAATCTCAATGGGTGCAGCATCAAGAAATTCGCCAGTTATTTGGAACTTATTAAGTATAGATGGTAGTTTTGCTAACATACTCTAATGATATAATTGGACATAAGAAATAACGGAAAACTAGAAAATGTTAGCATCATTTCCAATTTTTTAAAGGAGATTAAGGTTATTCATTTTTATTAAAGTTATTTTTGCCAAATAATCAAAACTTTATTATTAAATGTCTAGACTCATTATTATCTCTAACCGATTGCCCATCACCATTGATAAAAAGGAAGGGGAATTAATGTATCATCCAAGTGCAGGA
>JBGCFJ010000760.1:0-7924 GCA_045106885.1 Saprospiraceae bacterium | reverse complement strand
GGTCAAGGGCACAACCGCTAAGAAAGTAATGGCATTCTCCTTTGCCATTAAGCCCAAAAAGAAAATTAATCCAGCTATGATATTTAACCAATTCTTTTCTTCTTGATAGGCTTTAAGAGAAAATAATAAGGCGGCTAAACTACCCAGCAAAGTCATTATTTCATCTCTTCCTTTTATATTGGCGACGACCTCTGTATGAATAGGATGTGCCATGAAAAATAAAGTCGTCAATAATGCCAATAATTCACCCGAAGGTAAATCCCCTCTTGCCCTAAATAACTTTATCAGTAATAGATATAAAACGATGCCTAGTAATCCATAAAGCAATACATTTCCCAAATGTCCAATAAAGGGACTTTCTCCAAATAAAGCATATTCAGCCGCAAACATTACTAAAGTCAAGGGTCGATAACGACCACCTGCCACTAACTTATCTTTTCCTTCGACTTTAAAAAAACCGTAAAAAGTATCGTATTTTAGAATACCAGGGATGCCACTAAATCCCTTCGTCGTAAACATATTATCATAGATGACAATGGCATCATCTTGGGTATATTCGTGCGTTAAAGTATTGCCATAGAGCAGGAAAGCAACAATAAAAATAAGCCACTTATGCAGGCGAGTATTCTTTGTCCAAGTATTACCCGTTAACTGATTTTGGAAAGTCTTATCCTTAGTCGGTATTCTTTTTTTCGGTTTTTTATGTTTAGACATTCGTTAAGTGTTTGCTGAGTACTCGTATAGGGAACTTATTAAGATTCAGAAAATAATATACGTTTTTAAATGTCGATATTTCGAGTCTCCAAGTCTACTCCGATTTTATCGGAGACTCGGAATCGTTATCTCGTCGTCTCCAGACGACCGAAATAACGTTAATTTTGTAGATTATGGTCGGCTGGAGACGACGAGATAGTAGATTCAAGTCTGGAGACTTGAACCATCGAAACCATATATTATTTACTTAATTCCAATCAATTTCCCGAAAAGTCTTATAGGGGTTGTGTAAAAAGTATCGCATTGTAATAAATTTCAATTGGTAACTAAATAAATTAGTGAAGATTGTTTGATTGTTATTATTGTTGAATCGTTCTCGTAACATTTTGTCATACAACAATTTAACAATCATTCATTAAATTCTAAATAAGTTACAAAGATTAATTTTTATCAACTGAGGCTTTTTACACAACCCCCTACTATAAAATCTCCTTTAATTTTTTCATAGAAATATTAGCTCCACAAATAATAAGTACGACCGTTTTGCCTCGATAGGTTTCAATTTCTTTTAAAAAACTAGCTACGGCTACTCCTGCTGCACCTTCTATAATCTTATGATGCTTTTTGGCAATCAATCGAATGCCATCAGCAATGGCTTCTTCCGAAACCAGTGTATAATCATCCACATACTGTTGACAAATAGGAAAAGTAATCGAACCATCTTCTAAACCACCTGCTGAACCATCGGATAATGTTTCTTCAAAGTCGATAAATACAACCTTTCCTGCTTGCACACTCAGATACATTTCAGGTGATTTTTCTGGCAGACAACCAATAACTTTAGTTGTTGGGCTAATATTTTTAATAGCAGTTGCCACGCCTGCCATCATGCCTCCGCCTCCAATGCAGCCCAATACATAGTCAATTGGTGCTTTTGCTTGAAAATTCATTTCTAAACCCATCGTTCCTTGTCCTGCAATAATCATTGGGTCATTATAAGGAGATACCCAAATTAGGCCTCTTTCTTCTGCGACTGCTTTGGCATGTAATTCTGTTTCCAAACTATTATTACCAAAAAATTCTAAGCTTACTGGATAACTTTTAAGCGCTTCTACCTTAGCAGGAGATGCATTCTCTGGTAAAAAAATAGTCCCTGCTGCGCCTGCAATAGTTAATGCTCTAGCGAATCCTTGGGCATGGTTACCTGTAGAAGCGGTAATAAAACCAATTTTTCGTTCTTCGGCGGTAGTAGATAAGATTTTATTTAAAGCACCTCTTGCTTTAAAAGAACCTGTATATTGTTCATTTTCTAGTTTCAAATAAACTTGTCCGCCAGATAATTGACTTAAATAATTAGAAGGATATAAGGGCGTTCTGAGGATATTTCCTTTTATTCTTTTTTCAGCAGCTA
Source organism: Saprospiraceae bacterium (assembly GCA_045106885.1). GTDB lineage: Bacteria > Bacteroidota > Bacteroidia > Chitinophagales > Saprospiraceae > JAFMDF01. The sequence continues at coordinate 5,799 of JBGCFJ010000760.1, read as the reverse complement.
TAATTTCTGGAAACAAATTCATTGAAGTGGTTTTGATAGATATTTTATTAGATTTTATATTCACAACTAAGAGAAGCTGTGTTACAGTAGTGCAAAGCTTAATACTACAGAAATTGCAAGTTACGGAATGATTGGAAAATCCTATTAAAAAAGAAGCTAGAATCTGTTAAGAAAGGGGATAAAATAAAAAAGACCGCCTAACGAAGGCGGTCGTAAACGGACTATGAGAAAACCAAATGAGAAAAGAAAAAAACATTAAGTCTAAAACACTATATTTTTAGGAAATTATGATGATAAATGAGGTATATCGGCCTCCTAATAAGACAGTAGACAGTCAGCAATAAAGCCGTGATTTTCAATGTTGAAATTTTGTCTAAACACGGTTATTTGAACAGGCTCCATCATAAATCAAAGATTCATTTATCGTTCATCATTCATAGTTAATAATCCAATTGATGTAATTGATATTTTTCAATAACCTGAATTAATTGTTTACTATAATCATTAGCTTGACTAAACCCTGCTCGTTCCAAACCTTTTGCCCATTTTTTATAATTCTTTTTGTAAGCTTTTAAAGGGGCATACTTTTCAGTAGACAGTAATTGGCTATGGTTTCTCCAACTTTCCCAAGCACTTTGGTAAGTTCTAATCATCGCTGATTGAGTACCAACTTGGAATCTTTCACAATTTGCTCCTTCTATACAAGTAATAGCAAAATGATTATTGTATTGACTGGCTAAGCTATTAGTACCTGCATGACTGGCTAAGAGCGCCTGCCCCATTTTAATGCTTGCAGGTATATCAAATTTATTCATTTCTACTACTGCCACTTTCTTAAAGCGATTGATATACATTTTTACTGCATCATCATCCAATGTGACGGTGGTAGGTTTAGGAGCGGTATGTTTAACTGTTTGGGAAAATCCACCTACCATTAATTTCGAGGAAGCATCTGTTGCTTCTTCAGATAAAGTATTTGGTCCACCTAAATTGATATTAAATTGTAGGTCCTTTTGAAAGAACGCATACAAAAATAACACAACTAAAGCTAGTCTAAACCACGGAAAAGGACGACCACTTAAATAGCCTTTAATGTTACTTTTTGTTGTTGTTATTAATTGATGTTTGGCAGCAATCAATGGAACTTTAATCGCTACTAAAAGCTTCATGAATAATTGTTGCCAAGTAATTTCCCGATAGACACTCCTATAAATATCAATTCTATTTTTGGTGTGACCTTTCGTTTTTTCTGGTTCTTTTTTAGCTTCAGCTTTTGGAAATAAATTGAGTTGATTCATGATAAAATATTTAGTAGTAACTAAACTAAATGTTGTTTTAATTTTTTGGGTAGTATTTAAAAGAGGGTATTGATTTTGTTGGATAATACTTAAATCATTGTTTTGTTTTAAATACAATACAAAATAAAACAAATTATGTGTTAATTGCAAATAATTTAAAACAAATAATTTTATTTATTTTAAATCTAATTCTTAAAATACTGTCAGTCAATTGTTTATATTTATTTAGAGCGTCAGGTAAAAAACTAATAAATGGTTAGTCGAACGTGTCGGACACCTTTGGAGGTGTCCGACACGTGATTATCAATTTTCAATCTGACTATCTATTATTATTATTCCATCAGCAATTCCCAATTTGGCTTAGCGTATCTTCCCAAAATTGATTGTCGAATCAATTTTGCTAGAAGATTTGTTCTCGAAAAGGCTCTAAAATTATCCAGTAATAGGAAATTACTGGATAATAGGGCTACTGAAAATTCCAAACTGGGAATTGCTGTTCTTTCATTTTAAACCATTTTTCTACAGTTACATTTTCTAATACCTCCCTAAATTTCTTCATTAGACTGCCCAAATAGTGAAATAACTCTTTTAAGGGACGAGGAAAATAATAACCTACCAGCCTGATGGATTCTTTTTCCTTTTAGCTGCGTTAAAAATTTATAACGTAATGGGCTATGTTAGAAATTTTCGCCTTGCTAAAAGAAAAAATAACCTCATCATTTCTGGTAGGTTATTTATTGCCTCGTCCCTAATAATAGGGATCATTAGGAAATAATCAGCTTTAGCGTTTTAGTCTATAATCAAATGGTTCATCTATTTTTTAGGCAATACCATAAAAAGTGTGGGTATTTAAAAAATAACATACGACTCAGGAGAGTCGTATGCTTGATATACAATCACCCACAGTTTTCACTGTAGAATCTATTTTTTGATTCTTTCTTAGCGCTCTTGTAAATAATTCTACTATTTTTGTGCTTAATTTAAAAGAAGCTTTAGTAACACTTTAAAGCTTCTCTTTCAATCTTAGTTCTTTATTATTTGACTTATGAAATTATTAGAAAATAAAGTAGTTTTAATTACGGGCGGTTCTAGAGGTATTGGCTCAGCTATTGTACACAAAATGGCGAGTAATGGGGCTAATGTTGCCTTTACTTATCACTCCTCCGCAGCAAAAGCAAATGCCGTAGCCGAAGCTGCTGCTACAAATGGCGTTACAGTAAAAGCCTATCAATCTGATGCTAGTTCTTTTGAACAATCTGCTGAATTGATTAAAAATGTGATAGCTGATTTTGGCAGAATAGATGTCTTAATCAATAATGCAGGGATTACTAGAGATACTTTGATGCTTCGTATGAGTGAAGACCAATGGGACCAAGTGATTGAAACCAATCTAAAATCTGTTTTTAATTTGACTAAACATGTTCTTCGTCCGATGTTAAAACAGCGAAGTGGTTCGATTATTAATATGAGTTCGGTTGTTGGAGATTTCGGAAATGCAGGACAAGCGAATTATGCTGCTTCTAAAGCTGGAATCTTTGGTTTTACAAAATCTATTGCTAAAGAGGTTGGTTCTAGAAGCATTCGGTGTAATGCCTTAGCTCCTGGTTTTATTGAAACAGATATGACGGAAGAGTTAGATGATAAAACAAAAGCTGCTTTTTTAGCAAGCATTCCATTAAAACGGTTGGGGAAAGCAGAAGAAGTTGCGGATGCTTGTTTATTCTTGGCATCTGATTTATCTACCTATGTTTCTGGGCAAACTATTAGTGTTTGTGGTGCTTTGAATTGTTAGTCGCATAGAGCTTTGGGCAGAGGGCAGAGAAAGACAGACTAGAATAAAAAAACCGCTAGATTTTAACTAAAATCTAACGGTTTTTTTATTTAAGCAAACTATCCAAAATAGTTTAATGACATGCTTTATTTCTTATAGAAATCTTAGTTTTAGGTATTTACCATGAGCCGTATACCATTAACCGTGTACCGTTATACTAAAACGGTAAATCGTCTTCTACTGAGCTTCCTCCTGTGGTTGCAGGTGCATCATCTAAAGTAGGGAAATCACCTGCTGGTGCTGCTGCTGAAGGAGCTGCTGCTGGTGCCGCTGCCGTACCAGACTCAATTCTCCAAGCATTCAAATTTGTAAAGTATTTACCTTGCCATTCTCTTCCTCTTAAATTAAAATGCACTCTGATATTGTCTCCCTCATTAAATTTATCAATCTCATCACATTTATCTTGTACTAATTGGAATTTAACCATTTGTGGGTAACGGCCATCATCCGCTTCAATCACAAATTCTCTAGCTTGGAAAGTAGCTGTTTTATTTTCCGTATCAAATTTCTTATGCAGTTTTCCTACTATCTCGAATGACATAAATATTTTCTTTAAAAGTTACTAAAATTAAGTCCTACAAAAATAAACAAATATTTGAAAAAAGGTAGGTCAAAACATTAATTGTAGCACCTAATTATGCACAAACATCGTTTTTAACCTTTTTTTGAGTGTAAAATTAATAGAAAAAGCAATCTACATTCTTTTTTATAGTGTAATTCGTACACTAAAGTTGTGAGTCCCACTAAACGGCTGTGTTGCTCGGTAGGCATAATCAATACCAAACCGACTGTTACTGCCTTTTTTTGGAGGTACTTCTAAAGTAATGCCAGCACTCAAACCAGAATAAACCGATTGTTCAAAATTTCGTTCAGCACTCAGTCCTATTTCTGCTTTATAACCTGCTCTAACCATAAAATTCTCTTTTAAAGCATATTCTACCCCTGCTCCAATCTGGTCTCTAGCAAAGGAATTAGCCGTAAAGTTTCCTAAAATAGTAAACCGATTATCTGCATCTAAATTAAAGTCATAAGACATGCCGATATTTAAGACAGAAGGTAATTCAAATTGAGCAGAACGTTGGTTCACTGTAATGTCATAAGAAAGGGTGCCGTCAGGATTTTCAGTCGGGAAGGACAATCCTTGTCCACCAAAGCTCATTCTTGAACCAATATTTCTTAAGGAAATACCAAATTTAAAATTATCTTTTGGACCAGTCACATATTGTACACCTGCATCCAAAGCAAATCCAAAAGCGGATACATCCGAAATAGATTCAGAAATGGCTCGAAAGGTAATTCCTACAGAAATCTTGTTCTCAAAAATATGTGCATAAGACAAGCCTAAATGGAAAAAATTGGGAGAGAACGTAGCACCTGTTCCTGCGGGTTGGTCTTCCGTTGTCACTTCTATATCGCCCATGTCTAAGGACATAATACTAATCCCAAAAGTGCCATTCTTGCCTACTTTTTGACCAACACCAAAAGCATTCATTTTCACATCCGTTGGTTCCAAATAACGAGAATGTCCAATCAGTACTTCTGTTTGCCCACTAATTCGACTTAATCCAGCAGGATTTAATCTTAAGGCTTCTACCCCCATAATCATAGAAGTGGTCATGGTATGCAAGCCTGCGCTTCTTGCCCAAGGATTCATCAATAATTCATAAGCCCCCGCCTCTCCTTGTCTATCAGGATTTCCTGCTTCTACTGTTGTCGTAAAAAAGAGGAAACAAAAAAGTATGCTGTATAAAATTTTATTCATAATATTCTTTTAAGAGGTCAGAAGTCAGACCGTAAATTTTAATTTACTGTCAGAAGTCAGACTTTTCTATTATCAATATCGTTAATCTGACTTCTGACAATAAAATGGTCTCACTTCTGACTTCTCTTTAATTTCTATAAACCAGATGGGTCAAATTGTCTTTGAACGCCGAACCATTTAATGGTCTTTTCTCCTAATCCTGGTGCGTCGATATGCATTAAATAAGTACCACTAGAAACGGGGATACCTTTACTATTTTTTAAATCCCATTCTAAAGCTGGGCTAATTTGCTGTTGTCGAATTGCCCGATTATTACCAGTGACAGAACGTCCCGTTTCATTTCTTAAGTATTGACGAATAAATCGACCATCTAAAGAATAAATAGTTACGGTCGCATTCGCAGGAAGATTAGTTATCTTAACTGTATTGGTAAATTGAGAAGTCTCGTAAGCAGAATAGCCCAAATATGGATTTGGAACAGCTTTAATTGCTTTTAACGCTTCGTCCATATCAGCCTCTGATGCAATTTCATCCGCAGCAACACTATCTAATTTGATTAAGTAAGTAGGGTAGCCATTAAACTCGCCTGTACCATCTTCTACTTGGTAAGGATTATCGACTCTTAATTTAACGGTTACCTCATTCGGAATTAGCCCTTCATCGTAAGACAACATATTTGTTCCTTCTGCTGCTAATAGCATTCCAGACCAAGTAATCTGTTCTAAAGCTCTTCTCTTTCTAAAAGGACTTGCACCAAACTCAGGGTCTAATCTTTCTCGTATTTCTGCACACTCATCATATTCTGAATCTGTTACATAGACAAAATGTTGCCCACCTGCATACAAATCAAATAAAGAAGGAAGATCTGTTTGGATACTTCGAAGATTTGATGGATTAAAAGTCATATC
>JBGCFJ010000076.1:0-2795 GCA_045106885.1 Saprospiraceae bacterium | reverse complement strand
TAACGGAAAAAGACGCCGATTTAACCTGTCAAGGATTTATGTCTTGAACCAATAGTATTCTATCACTTGGTATTTTTCGTACCAAAGTAACTTCTTAGCCATTTCTTTTTTAGAATTACCTGGCGATAAAACCTCAAAAGCAATTTGTGGCGCAATATCAGCCTCTCGCCATTGTAAATAGGAATTTCTATCTCCTTTTGGTCTGCCAATAGCGACCATTACATCTGGCGCTACTCGAATTTTATTATTGCCTTCAACTGGATACCATAACAAATCTCCTGCTACAAAAATATTTTGGTTAGCAGTCGTTTCTTCTAAACCGTTTTTGATAAAAGTAATTAAGTTCCATTGGCGGGTATTGTCTGCTCTAGGTTTTCCGTCTGAACAGGGGTATTTAATGTGTAGTTTGGAGTGAATTGGAGCCGTCATAATCAAAAATTTAATCAAAAAACCGATTGCTTGCTAATCCATTATTATATTTAAAATCATAATATTCGTTCCATTTTTACAAGTTTATTAGAATCGTTTAACCTTTCTAAATTAAAATACATTAAACTAAACCTTAATATATAAATTATCGTAATATAAACTAAACACTCTTATTTCTCCCTTTACATTTTACGATATGACCTATTCTTCTATCAAAAAAAGATTATTTTACTTAGGCTTTTTTAGCCTATTTCTAAGCAATCTTTCCGCCCAAGTAGCCTTTCAAGAAACCAGTTTTTCTAATGCTCGATTAATTATTCAAGAAGAACAACTTCCTTATATTATTTACTTTTATGGCGAATGGTGTCCTGCTTGCCAAATGATGGAGGAAATGACTTTCAAAAATCGTAAAGTTAAGGAGCGAATTGAAAAAGACTATGTCATATTTAAGGTCAACACCGAAAGTGCTCGTGGAAAAGAATGGATGGCCACTTATAATGTAAGCAGCGTACCCACTACCCTTTTCTATAATAAAGACCACGAACTCTTAAACAGGTTAGAAACGTCTATTACTGCTACTGATTTTTTAAAAATAACAGCAGGTTCTGGTAATTTATCCAATAAAAGAAAATTAGCGACTACTTCCAGTTCATTGGATGCTAAAAAGAGAAGAGTGAATAGTTCTCCAAAAGAACTATTAGAAAAAGAAGATTTAGGTACAACTATAGCAGTAATCAATCTTGAATTAGCCTCCTTAAAAGCATTGAATAAAAATTATACGCCAAATACAGTAGCCAAAAAGGATATTTTAACGCCAAAAGGACTTCCTAAAAGTCCAACTTCCTACCCTACGGCAAAAACAATAGTCACTCAAATTGATGCCTGTAAATCCTTATTGACAGGGCCAAAAAATATTCAGCGATTAATCCATATTTTGGAAGATTATAAATTGAAATTAGTCGGCGAAACTAAAAAAGCCCCTCTTCAAAAACAAGTAATTATACCTGTGGAATACAAAGCTCCTGTGAAAAAAGTGGTATTAAAAAAACCGACTGGATATGACAAAAAATACGCTTACAATCAACAAATCATCAGCTTTCTAAAATTAACGCCTCCCGTAAAAACAGGTCGTCAATTTATTGTCCAAATTGGAAAATATCAGAACATCAGAAATGCCGAAAGATTGGTCCAAAGAATTCAAGATAAATATGATTATCCTATCAAGGTTCACATCCAAAAACAAGGAGAGACCCCTATTCAAATTGTGTACTTAGGAGAGTTCGCCACTGAAGCAGAAGCTGTTGCCGCTAACGAAAATTTAAAGTGGATTGATAGGAAAGGAATTGTTAAACAGTTTTAACTTTACAATAGATAGTCAGGTAAAAAAAGGATAATTATCCGCTGCCTTACAGTCAGTTGCCACCTGTATATATTGATTGGCAACGGATGTAGGGCAACGGATTTGACGAGCTAGATAAAATATTAAATAGTTTTTTAATATCAATTTTTTATCTGACGCTCTAAATATGAAAGTTGAACGTGAAAACATAGCAAAATCATGTTCAACTCTTTCAGAGTTGGGAACACGCTCCTCATTCCTCTACCTCCGCATTTTCATACGGGGTTAATCACATTTAACCCATTCTGGGTTAGCAATAAGTACATCAGATTAAAGCCACACCTTATGCAAATAGCCTACAAAATCAATTCCTCATCAAAGTTAGTTGAAAATTAAAAATTTCATCCAGTAATTTAGTAAATTTGACCTTTTTGATTTTAATGTTCGAAAAGGTTAGATTATGGATTTTGATGCTACCGCCAGAAAATGCCGACAACTTGCCTATGAAGGCAAAGATTATGAAGGAATCATTGAACAGATACCCTATCACTCTTTTTCCAAAAACCAACAAAAAGAATTACGCGCCTTAATCAATGATTTTATCGTGCAATATAACCTAGCTGAACAAGTCAAAGGTAAATATACCACCCAAATGATGCTTGGCGGCGTTGCTTTATTATTAGGTCTATTTATCCTGCTCTTCACTTATTTTCGACAAGAGTCTAATTATGGTATTGGTTTAGCAGCTTCTTTGATTGGCTTGTATGTCATAAAAAAAGGATACGACCAATATAAACAACCTATTGACTTCCAGCATGTTGCTCCAGAAAAAGAATCTAAATTTCATCGGTATTAGAGCTATAATTTCTAGCACTCCTAATTAATTTCCAGACACTGCCTCATTTCTTCATTCCCCTAAGGCAAAGTGGCAGAAATAATCAACCATTTATACCGCCTTTTTCCCTTCTAAGAAACTCAAAAAATGCGTCCATAATCCATTATGCAAGCATTTTTTGAATTCCTTAGA
>JBGCFJ010000759.1:0-10614 GCA_045106885.1 Saprospiraceae bacterium | reverse complement strand
TTAAGGGTGTTAAGAGAAATTTGTCCATACTTTTTTTGACGCTGATTTCGCTGATTATTAAGATGATACTATGATTGGCTACAAAGCCGATAAACAATCAAATCTTATAAAGCCAACTATTTTATTGATTTTTTGAGAGTTTCCCTTCATCAAAATCATAAAAACCAGCGAAATCAGCGTCAAAATAAATAATGAATTATTTTTCTTAACAGCTCTAATTTATGATTTTCAATTTTCAAAATGTACTCAAAATTATACCAAAAGGAGTCAATAATTTTAGGCGCTTACACAAAATTTAAAACCAACAAATTGTCGATAATTGTTAATCTCAACTTCAACTTCAACCTCAAATTCCCGCCAAAGGTGGTTTAAAATTGAAAATTGAAAATTAAATTTTACTTAGGTTCTAGGCTACTATTTTCGACTTCATCTTTCGTCTAAAAAGTAACAGGTGAAAAATTCTAAACAAATTTACGCCTCCGCCCCATGCGCTAAGCCCTTTGCGGAATAATTACTTTAATTTTATAAAAAGCCTTTATTTAATCTCCCAAAAATTAAGTATTCTCGGTTGCGAAAGCTACCTTTGTTTGAAATTATACTGTATTGCTAAGCGCTACTTGAGAGGATTTCGGATAAAAAGGTCAAGTACTGCTTGGCGCTACAGCTATAATGATTAACAACAATTCAGCCATTCAATTGGTTATCCTTATATGCCAAAATTATACGACAATCACGGACGAGTCATCAATTATGTGCGCTTAGCGGTCACCGACCGTTGTAATTTGCGGTGCTTTTATTGTATGCCCGAAGAAGGTATCAAATATGTTCCACAAAAAGCCTTGCTAACTTACGAGGAAATGGAACGGACTATTCGTCTGTTGGTGTCGATGGGCATTAACAAAGTACGAATTACAGGAGGAGAACCTTTTGTACGTAAAAATATGATGGATTTCCTGACTACCCTGAGTCAAATAGATGGGCTAGAACGCATTAATCTGACCACCAATGGTACGTTGACGGCACCTTTAATTCCTGATTTAAAAAAATTGGGTATTCGGACTGTTAATTTAAGCTTGGATTGTTTAGACAAAGCCCGTTTTTTCGAAATTACCCGTCGAGATGAGTATGATAATGTGATGCATACTTTTCAGCAATTATTAGCACATGGTATTGAAACTAAAATCAATGCCGTCGTCATGGAAGGTAAAAACATTGATGATTTAATTCCAATGGCTCGACTCACCAAAGATAATCCAGTTAGTATTCGATTTATTGAAGAAATGCCTTTTAATGGAGAAGGAGCACATTATCAAAAATTAACTTGGAATCATAAAAAAATATTAGCGCATTTAAAAACAGCTTTTCCTACTATTACCAAACTACAAGACCCACCTAATTCTACCGCCCAACATTATCAAATCCCAGGTCATCAAGGAAATATTGGCATCATTGCAGCTTATAGTCGTACTTTTTGTGGCTCTTGCAATCGGATTAGAATTACGCCCAAAGGCATGTTAAAGACCTGTTTATATGATGATGGTGTATTTAATATTCGAGATATTATTCGCTCTGGAGCTAGTGATAATCAATTAAAAGATACCTTCTTAGAGGCTTTAGGCAATCGAGCAAAAGATGGTTTTGAGGCAGAACAAAAACGAAGTTTTGGTTTACCTATTACGGAGTCTATGGCTTCTATTGGAGGATAGTTCTTTTACTACTGGATATTTTGCGAATGACTTAAAAGAGAACAACTCAGGAAAGTTGTATTAAATTGGGAATTGCTGATAAATTTGGTGATTACGAAAGGTTTGAAACCTACTTCACGAACAGACTCTAATTATGAATTGGTACTTATTCCAAATTAGTCTTAATTTTTTCTAAAATCCCCCTAGCCTGTTGATTAACAATACCTTTAACGACAGAAGCTCCAAATTTAAAAATTCCTTTTAATTGAAAATTGAGGCTAATAATCAGGTTCGTTCCTCCTTTTACGCCTTCCAAATCTAAGTCTGCCCGAATAGGAAAGATACTTTTTAAAGTCTTCGCTGCGGTATGCTTATTCTCTTCAAATTCAATCACTTCATAAGTAGTCTTTAATTTTCGCCCCGCAATATTCGCGACTTCTATATATTTACTTCCTTTTCGAATAGGGCCTTTATCTAATAAAATCACTTCTTCTAAAGCAGGAATATAAGCCGTTCTGTTATTTACATCCATCAAATAAGCAAAAATTTTAGATGGGCTGGCTTTGATAAAGATATTTTGTTGAGCAGTCATAAATATTAGCTGAGGGCTGAGGGCATAGGGGAAATCACTAGCCCATCGCAATGAAGTAATATTGCTACAACAATGGAAATCTTTAATGGTTGTTAAGAGTTAGTTTTGAACAAAAATCTTCCTATCCATTTTGCGAAACTCTTTCGCTGCCATCCCATCCGCTTTGCGGTTCGCTCGCTTAAGTGTCCACAGGACATTCACCCTCTGGATTCGGGCTACCCGTCTAAAGTTGGACAATCAAGTTTAGGACAGACAACGGAAAAGCTATATTTTTCGACGCTTGGAGCAGCGAATATAGATTCGCTGTTGTCGAAAATGTCCAAGCTTAGACGGGTAGCCTGGGTTCACTTGTTCATTTTGTAAATCAGTCGTTAAAAATAAAAAAGCCCAGTCCTCCTGGGTCGCAAATAATCACATTATCCACGATACCCTCTTTATTAAAAACCGTAATTTCTCATGGTGTTTTTATCAAAAATAATATTCCTTGACAACCTCCTTACCCTTTGCTAAAGATTTTTTACTATTTTTGACCGATTTCAATTCTTTGTATTAAAATCTACTGTAATGGAGCTTTTTAATTTTTACATCTTACCTCTAACTACATTTATACCACTTATTCTTGGTTTTATCTGGTATCTACCCAATGTTTTTGGAACAAGGTTAGCCGAAACAACTGGAGCATCTATCGAACAAATTACCCAATCTAAAAGTATTGGTCAAATTGCATTAATTTACCTTTTGGGTCTATTATTATCCTATATTATGATGCTCGTAAGTGTCCATCAAATCGGGGTTTTTCAATTATTTTTTTTAGAATCAAGTTTCGCTGATACAAGTTCTGAATTTAGAAGATTCACGAATGATTTTCTAGCCCAATATGGTACTAGACATCGAACATTTGGTCATGGCATGATACATGGTGCAGAAGCTAGTTTCTTTTTCAGTTTAGCCATTTTAGGAATAAGTGCCTTGCTAACAGGCAAACCTTTAAAAAGCATTTGGGTACATGTTGGTTTTTGGGTAGTTACTTGTAGTTTAATGGCTGGTATAAATTGTGCATTTTTGTAGTTAGATAGTCAGATTAATCACGTGTCGGACACCTCCAAAGGTGTCCGACACGTTCGACTAACCATTTATCAATTTTTTATTTGACGCTCTAGTATTATCTACCATACTATAACTTGGACTACTTATCCATACGGATTCTTTTCGATATAAAACTTCTAAATCATCTCTAATGAATAAATTTATTTTCTCCTTATTTCTGTCTTTATTATTATTTTCAGCTTGTAAAAACACGAGTGAATCAATTGACCTCACTAGCGAATTTACCTTAGAAAAAGGATTCCACATCGCCGCTGTTGCCGCCGAACCACTATTAACTTCTCCTGTTGCCATTGAATTTGATGAAAAAGGTAGAATTTGGGCAGTCGAAATGACGGGTTATATGCGAGATATTGATGGGTCTGATGAAAAAGAACCAGATGGCAAAATTTCCATTTTAGAAGATACCGATGGAGATGGCGTGATGGATAATAAGAAAGTATTCTTAGACGAATTGGTTTTACCAAGAGCAATCGAATTAATTAACGGTGGTTTATTATATACAGAACCACCAAATTTATGGTGGGTACCTATTGAAAATGACCAACCTGGTGAAGCACAATTAGTTGATTCAATGTATTCTAATGGTGGAAATGTAGAACACGCCCCAAATGGGTTAATTTATAATTTAGATAACTGGATTTATAGCGCCAAGTGCGACCGTCGATATCGTTTAAGAGATGGAAAATGGGAAACAGAAGCAACCTATTTCAAGGGTCAATGGGGCATTACCAATGATGATGCAGGACATTTATATTATAACAATAATAGTAATCCAATTTATGGCGACTTTGTACAATCCAATCAAACAAATGCAAATCCTTTTTTAGAGAGTAAAAATTTAGAAAAACAAAATTTATCTAAATCTCGCCGTTTCTATCCAAGTCATCCTACCTTAATCAATAGAGGATATAACGATGGGTCGTTTGATGAAGCAGGGAGAGTGAAGCATTTCACTTCTGCCTGTAGCCCTTTAATTTATCGAGGAGCGCAGTTCAGAAATGATTATTATGGACAAGCTTTTGTTTGCGGACCAGAAGGTAATTTAGTCAAACGATTTAAATTAGAAACGACCAAGGGTAAAATGGAAGCCAAAGCCACTAGCGAAGGAAGTGAATTCCTAGTATCCAACGACGAAACCTTCCGACCTGTCAATTTAAATAATGGTCCAGATGGAGCGCTGTATGTAGTAGATATGCGTAGAGCAATCATCCAGCATCGAGCTTTTATGACAAGTTATTTAAAGGAATTAATCATTAAAAACAAAATGGATAGTTTGCCTATTACGGGTCGAATTTTCAGAGTTGCGGATAGCACCAATACTGTAAAAGCATTACCTGATTTAAGTCAATTGTCTTTAGCAGAATGGGTCCCTTTATTACAATCAACCAATGGTTGGCAACGGAAAATGGCACAGAAAAAATTGATTTATGGCAAAGATAAGCGTGTAGTTGCTGACATCACTGCAATAGCTAAAGACTATAAAAATCCATTAGGTCAAATACAAGCTTTATGGACATTGGAAGGGATGGGAGAATTATCTGCCGATTTATTAACTTCCCTATCTAGCGGCAACACACCTTTATTTTCTCAAATGATTTTATTAGCCAAAACGATTCTCACTCCAGACAATGAAATGGTGTTAATGCAAATTTTCTCCAAAGCTGGCGGTACTAGCGAGTTTGACCCTAATTTACAGTTAGCCCATTCGCTACAAAAAATGTCCGAACCTTCTTCAAAAAAACCTCATAAAGAAAATATGTGGATAAAGTTAGCTGACGAATATGCCGACAATCCATTAATAGCAGAAGCTTTGGTAAGTAGTATTGCTGGCAAAGAAAAACAGTACTTATCTAAAGTCAAAAAAGATAGTTATTTAGAAGGAATATTAATGAAAACCCTTATTAATATCGCAGAAGATAACCGAAAGGAATTAGTGTTAAGCGTTAGCGACCAAACAGATGGTAGAACAAGAGGTTTTGAATTATACCAAACCTACTGTGGTACTTGTCATGGCATGGATGGCAAAGGGATGGAAGGTTTAGCTCCTCCACTCTACCAATCAGAATATGTAGACGGTCCACCAGAGCATATTGCTTTAGTGATGCTCAACGGTTTACGAGGCCCTATTACGGTACATGGAAAAACATACGAAGGCGCAGCAGTGATGCCTGGCATTAAACAAAATCCAGATATTTCAGATAAAGATATAAATGACATTATCGCTTTTATCAAGAGTGGGTTTACGAGTAAACCTAAGTGGTCTAAAATGACCGAATCGACTATCGCTAAACTTCGTGCTGCTACTGCGGATAGAAAAGAGATGTTTACAGAGGAAGAATTGAAAGCTTGGCCGTTAGATGGAAAGTAAATCAAAAAAATAGCGTAGGGGATGTGACAGTAGACAATCAGCAGTGGCAGTAAGCAGTAAAGCCTTGATTTTCAATGCTAAAATTTTGCCTCAACACAGTTATTTGAACAGTCTCGGAGATGTAGCTAAACATTTTGCTAATGTTTAGCTACATCTCTTAAAACAAAAGCAACATAGTTAACCTATTTCAATAACACTTTCAATAAATCATTGATTGCTTTAAGCTCTTTTTTATTTAACTCAATATTAGATAAAAAATATTTTTTCATAAAGGATTTAATGGTTCTTATTTTCTTGGTTTTCAACACTTCAAGGAAATTTATGATTAAATCTGATTTAAATTCTGTAAAATAAACAATCTCTGTTACTGCTATTTTTGGAAATTTTATCAGGAGTTTTATCAGGTTTTTTAAGCTAATAAATGCTTTTTCTTTTGCTTCGCCTTGTAATATTCCCTCTATTTTCCCCTCTGCTTTCCCCTCTGCTTTTAACATTGCTAATGTACTCATAATTTCAGGTTTAGTTGTGAAGTCTATATCTTCTAATTCCTCCATAAATTTTTCTGGAGAACGTTCCATAACCGCTAACACATAATGAATAATTGTGTTTAGGTGGTCTTTGTCTTTAGTTTCAAAAATAATAGAAATATGTTCAATTATCAAGTCTGCACGGTATCTAAATGCCATTGACATCATGGCGCTTCTAAAATAACCGCTTTGTAATTGCAATAATTCCTCCGGAGGCGTTGCGGTGATATTTTTAAATAATAGTGTAAAATTGGGAAGGAATTTTTTAAAAAAATCAAAATAAGGTTTATCTTCAAATAATTCATGAACTGTTTTCGGTATCCATGCTTTTTTGCCATTATAAAAGAGCAAGGGCAAAATCGGTTCCAATTCTCTATCTTTAGCTTTAGATAATTTATAAAGATGAAGAAAAATATATAAACCTATTTGGATAGCAACCTCTTCTTCTGGCTGCAATTTATGTTCCCAAATCAACGCAAAATAAAAATGTCCTTCTTTTTCTTTTAAGGCACAACGATAGATAATATCCGAACGAAAAATTTTCAATTTCGGTCGAAAAAATCGGTCTGTTACTAATTGAAGCGAATCCAAATTGGCTCTAGCGGCCACTTCGGGATATAAATCTTGCAAATAGGCCTTTGCATTTTGAGGTTCTGACATAACGATACCAAAAAAACGGTCATCAGGTTGAAATACGCCTTCCTTTTTTTGTTTTTTACTCATAGTATTTGTTTAGCTTTGATTTTATTTTGACAAGATAAGAAAGCGCCAGAACTTTTGATAATCATAAGTAGAAATACTTAATTTTTTTCCTTAATATCGCAGTTAAAATAAACAGATTTTTGAGACAGGACGCTAAATTTTCATAAATTCTTCATTTGCTAATTATGAAACAAAACGAATTATTTAATAAAGCACAATCTACTAATTTCTTCGGAAAACTATTTTACTACGCCAGATTGAGCGGTCCAGGTTGGATACAAGCAGCCGTTACTTTAGGAGGTGGTACTTTAGTTGGTGCTTTGTATTTAGGCGTTATTGGTGGGTATCAATTTTTATGGTTGCAACCCTTAGCCATGCTTTGTGGCATTATTATGCTCTCCGCTATTAGTTATGTGACCCTTAGCAAAGATAAAATAGAAGATAGACCTTTTGAGTTGGCGAAACGACATATTTCTCCAATGTTAGCTTGGGGCTGGTTAATTGCGACCATTATTGCAGATGTGGTGTTTTGTGCCGCACAATTTGCCTTGGGTGCAGATGCCATTCAAGGTAATCTAGGGGGTGGAAATTTGCCTCCTTTTCTCATTACAGGCATCCTATTTATCATTGCCTTTTCTTTAATTTGGTTATTTTCAGGCGAAGGAAAAGCATCCAAAATTATAGATAATTTCATCAAAGCATTAGTCGCAATTATCGTCTTAGCCTTTATGGGAGTCGTCCTCACTTTGATGTGGAATGGGGCTATTAATTGGGGGGAATTAGCAGGTGGTTTAATTCCAGATTTTTCAGCACTTTTCCGTCCGACTGATTCCTATACGCCAAGTATTGCCGCCGCAGGAGAATATGGGACCTTTTGGGAAAACTATATTTCCGAAAGTCAACGAAATATCATTATTGGTGCATTTGGAACAGCCGTAGGGATTAATATGACTTTCCTATTGCCTTATTCCTTAATGAAAAAAGGTTGGCAAAAAAAGCATAGAGAATTGTCTCGATTTGACTTAGTCTTAGGTTTATTTATTCCTTTTATTTTAGGCGCTTCCGCACTAATTATTTCTACGGCTTCTCAGTTTCATGCTAAAAAAGATGGTATTGTTAGTGAAGCCGCTTATCATCAAGTCTTAGATGCCCGTTTGAAAATAGAACATCCTGAATTCGCTACTTATGATAAAAATAAAGTAGCGCAAATAAGACAGGGCGCACCACAAGCAGATAAAGATTTATCGACGATGTTAGCCAAAAGAAATGCCAATGATTTAGCCAATGCCTTAACACCCTTTTTAGGCAATTGGTCGCAACTCATTTTTGGTATTGGTATTTTAGCCATGGCTTTAAGTACCATGCTGGTACACATGATGATGAATGGTTATGCGATTAGTGAAGCTTTTGGGCAACCAGGGCAACGTAAGCTGTTTTTAATAGGAGCTATTATTCCTGCCATTGCAGGTTTCTTCTCTCCTTTATTGTGGAATGGTGCTGCCAAAACTGCTTTAGCCGTTCCTGCTTCGGTCATTGCCACGACCCTTTTACCTATCGCTTATTTGATATTTTTATTATTAATGAATTCTAAAAAAGCCTTGGGAAATGAAATGCCCAAAAATAGAATTTTGGTTAATATTTTGATGTTTGGTGCTACGGGGATTGCTACTTTTGCCTCCATTTGGGCATTATTAGGCAAATATCAAAGTACTAATGTTTATGACCATCAATTTGGGTTGGTAGGATTGGTAGGGTTGCCTATTTTGGCTTTGATTGGGATTATTAGTTTTTTGAGGAAAGAAGCTGAGGAAAGATGAGCAATATATATTAAGATTGTATGTTATAAAAAAATAAAATGCAGTACAAAAAATATCAATGTAAATTCAAAGAAAAAACATACATAATTGAAGAAGATTTACCTGAAGTAGGTTGGTATTTCTACGTTTTTGATAAATCAGGAAAATGTATTGCTGATTATCTTCAAGACAGTTATAAAATAATTATTGAGTTTGCAGAAGAAAATTTTCAAATACCCAAAGAAAATTGGAAAGAAACCTAAATCTCTAGAACATCATTATTCAAAACAATATCAATTTTCAGATTTAACTAATCGTTTAAGTCTCCAGACTTGAACCAGCTATCTCGTCGTCTCCTGACGACCATAAATTCTTTAACCATTTATTACCGTCGTCTGGAGACGACGAGATATAGATTCCAAGTCTGAGACTTGAAATATCGAATAGAATTGAACATGCAAACATTCGGAATAATAGGAGGCGGCATGATTGCCAATTTCCACGCCCAAGCTATTCAAGCGATGAAAAACGGGCAATTAGGCGCTATTTATGCTCGTAATCCAGAAAAAGCAAATGCTTTAGGCAAAAAATATAATTGCAAAGCCTACCATCAATTAAATGACTTATTAGCAGACGAGACTATTGATGTCGTAACAATTGCAACGCCTTCAGGGGCACATCTAGCACCAACTATTGCAGCAGCCAAAGCTGGCAAACATGTTATTTGTGAAAAACCACTTGAAGTAACGCCTGCCAGAATCGAGCAAATGATTGAAGTTTGTGCGGAGCAAAAAGTCATTTTAGGTAGTATTTTTAATCGGCGATTTAATCCAGCGATGCAAGCTTTCAAAAAAGCAGTAGATAGTGGCCGTTTCGGGCGTTTAACCATGTGCGATGCTTATGTCAAATGGTATCGAACACAGGAATACTATGATTCTGGTGCATGGCGAGGCACTTGGGCATTAGATGGCGGCGGCGCGTTGATGAATCAATCCATTCATACCATTGACCAATTAATTTATTTAGCTGGACCAGTCAAAAGATTATCTGCTTCTACCACTTGTTTGATTCACGAAGGGATTGAGGTAGAAGATACAGCAGTGGCAATTTTAGAATTTCAAAACGGTGCAAGAGGCGTCATTCAAGGTGCTACTTCCTGTTGGTCATCGAGTGGGCATCCTGCGGAAGTACATCTTTGTGGAAGCGAAGGCTCTGTTTTTATGAGTGATGAATCCTTCCGAGTTTGGGATTTTAAAACGACCACACCAGCAGACGATTTTGTTAAAAATAATTTAATGAAAGGCGCAGAAGTAGGTCTGGGTGCCAATGACCCTTCTTCCATCAATTTTGATGGACATTTGCGCAATTTTGAGGATATAGTCAAAGCTATAGAAAATGGACATCCGCCTTCAGTAAGTGGAGAAGAAGGCTTAAAAGCGGTACAAATTATTGATGCTATCTATCGAAGTGCAAAACAGAATGGAGCTTGGATAAACTTATGATGAACGATGAATTCTTCAAGTATTGAAAAGAAACTATGGAACTGTTGAATAATTTGGCTACCCGTCTAAAGTTGAGGGTTCTTAAAAATACAAAATAGTATTTTGCTTACAAATTTTATTTTTTGTTATATGGTGCTAAAATTGCACATATTTCATTAAGATATTCTTTGTCAATAGAATATTATTTTGAAAATTTTCGATTTTTGACTTCTTGCAGTGGCCTCAAAGTTGAACACTCAAGTTTAGGACAGACAACGGAAAATCTATATTTTCCGACGCTTGGAGCAGCGAATATAGATTCGCTGTTGTCGAAAATGTCCAAGCTTAGACGGGTA
>JBGCFJ010000758.1:0-18699 GCA_045106885.1 Saprospiraceae bacterium | reverse complement strand
GCTAATTGAATACTTTCTCCTTCACATATTGATTGGTCAGGCCCTGCATTGGCAGTTAATGCTCCTGAAACGGTGACGGTTACTTCATCCATTACCATACAACCTTCTGATCCCATTACTAATAACTGATAAGTTGTAGTAGTTGGTGGACAAGCCATTGGGTTTGGAATATCCGTTGCATTTAATCCGATAGCTGGTGACCATTGATATTGTGCGCCATTTCCTAGCCCATTTAATTGAACACATTCGCCATCACAAATCGTTACATCTATTCCTGCATCTGCGAATGGTAATTTATTTACATTAATATTTTGCACTGTTCTATCTTCACAGCCTCCGTCATTGATGTCTAAACTAATCGTCTTACCACCTGATGTTGGCCATTTTACCACTAAAGTAGCTGCTGCTGGCGCTGTAGCTGTTTCTGTACTAGAAGAAATAACCGTCGCTCCTCCTAAATCCCAAGTTAAAGTAGCACCTGGGCTTGCATCTCCTGTAAACTCAACTGTTACCTCTGTTTCCGCACAAGTCGGATTATGAACAATAAAGTCTGCTTCTGGGTCTGCTGCTTGGAAGATAGCGAAGGCTTCAGTTACTGAACAACCATCTGCGTTTTCTAAAGTTACGGTGAAGTTATTCACTACGCCATTTAAATAAGCATCGAAGGTTAAGGTCGAACCTACTACATTGGCATTTAAATAACCACCACTTCCTACAATTGTATATTGAGCGATATTTTCGCTAATCGTAATACTTATTGGTAAATAATTTCCTGTACAAGTAGACTCATTCTCCATACCTGTTACTACTGTCGGTGCTGCTGGAGCATCCAAAGTAGTAATACCATTTTCTACTATACAGTTATCTGTCGCATTTCTAATAGCAATATCATAATCACCAGCAGCTAAGTTTCCGAAGAAGCTATTACCACTCCAATTACTTCCACCATCAATGCTGTATTCTAAGCCTCCGTTTCCATCCGCTAAGATGGTAATAGAACCATTATCTTCTCCACAAATAGATGGATTAACTGCTAGTACCTCGTTTAATACAGGAAGTTCTGGTGCAACTAATTCGCATAATGGGTGAATTGCTCTACAAGTTTCATCCTCATTAGCGACCGCTACACTATAAATGCCTGCGGCTAAATCGGTGAATAAATTAGAAGCTTGCCAAGTTGTTCCACCATCAATACTATATTGTAAATTGCCTTGTCCTCCAGTAGCAATTACCGTCAACATACCATCATTGACATTACAATCAGATGGGTTAATACCGATACAATCTGTGATAATTGGTCCAGTTGGTGCAGTTATGACTACTGGATTATTTGGGTAGGCTACTGCACAACTCTCATCATCATTTCTTACCCAAACATTATATAAGCCAGGTAATAAGTTGATGAAAGAATTACCATTACTCCAAGTCGAGCCATCCAAACTATATTGTAAACCACCATCTCCATTCGCAACTATCGTTATCACCGCATCATTTTCATTACAATCAGAAGGATTTGTTACTTCTACATTTGTAATAATAGGTTGCGTAGGTTCTATTAATTGAATTGGGTTAGATACATAAGCCAATTCACAGCCTGTCTGCGTATTTTTAATAAAGATATTGTATGACCCCGCTGGTAAATTTTCATACTCAGATGAAGAAGAGAAGTTAATACCTCCATCAATACTATAGACTAAATTGTTCCCTGTAGCATCGATAAAGATTGCTCCATCTTTCTCTCCACAAGAGGTTGGTTCGAGCGTTTGAATATTATCAATCGCAAATCCAGCACCTGCTCCTCCACTTATTATCTCTACAGGATTATTCACATAAGCAATTGGACAATTATCATTCACATTTCTTATCATTACATTATAAGAACCTGTAGGTAAGTTGATAAAATTATTACTAGATTGGAAAGTAGCTCCATTGTCTACACTATATTCTAATGGTATGTTACTAGTCACAGCAATACTAATTACTCCTGAATTAAGTTCACATCCACTAGTCACCGTTACTTCATCAATTGTACCGCCAATTGCATCAAATAGCTCAATAGTTGGATAAGTCGCAATACAAGATTCATTATTATTGGCTACTCTCACATTATAAATCCCTCCTGATAAAGCTGGGAAAATACTGCTTTCTTGCCAAGTTGTACCTGCGTCAATACTATAAATTAAGTCTGTGGCACCACCTTCTGCGGTAATTTCAATTCGTCCATCTGACGATGTACAATCTTGTGGTTGAATATGAATTACTTCTACTACTGTAGGTACTTCAGGATAATTGATATTAATTGGATTATTGCTATAAGCTATCTCACAAGTTCCTCCTTGATTTCTTACAAAAACATTATAAATGCCTGGTTGTAAGTTTTCATAGTAGGCGAAGTTATTCCAGTTTATTCCTCCATCTATACTATATTCTAAATCAGCACTTCCTGCAGTAGCAAGGATATTAATAGAACCATTATCTACTCCACAATCTACTAGTTGAACTATTTCAACTGCTGTTAAGGTCGGTGTAGCTGGGTCTGCTAATTCAATACTATTTAAAGCGTAAGCCGTTTCACAAGTATTTCCTGCATTCCTAACATAGACATCATAAATACCTGCTGGTAAGTTGATGAAGTTATTGCTTGACTGCCATACCGTCATTAAACCGTCAGCCAATCCATATTCTAAAGCATTGTCTCCCGTAGCGATAATAGTAACTGTACCATCATTTACTCCACAATTAGATGGACTCGTAGAACGTACATCTGTAAAGACTGGTGCTACTGGCTTCACTAGGGTAACTGGAGGGAAGTAAGTTACACAACTTAAATCCGTACTAGCTACAGCAATGTAGTAGTTTCCACCACCCAAGTTAGGGAATACATTTTCATTACTCCAATTAATACCACTATTGATACTATATACTAAATTCGCTGCACCTTCTGCTTCAATCGTAACACTACCATCATCTGCCGTACAAGAAGGATTCACCGTTGGTACTGCTGTAATTCTAGGAGATTGAGCGCCACCAATAATCACTGGATTATTAGCATACGGTATTTCACAACCACCACCTTTTACGACTACTAAATAAGAGGCCGCAGGTAATCCAGTGAAGGTATTTGTACTTCTAAAAGTCAATCCTCCATCAATACTATATTCGTAATTATTTGCTAATCCATTGGTATTTATCGTAATCGTTCCATCAAGCACTCCACATTCTGAAATGTTGGTCATTTCTACAGCAACGGTCGGCCCAGGAATAACGGTAATTGTCACGGAGTCTCTAGAAGTACATCCAAAGTCATTCGTCACATCTACATAATAAGTTGTCGTTTCTGTAGGACAAGCAATTGGGTTATAGCAATCTGTGTGGTTTAAAGTAGCTGCTGGTGACCAAGCAAAACTGGTGCCTCCTTGTGCTAATAATTCTACACATTCTCCTAAACATATCGTGTCTTGTCTACCTTTTGCCCCTGCTTGTGCGCCTGGATTAACTGTGATTTCTTGCCAAATAGAATCTCTACAGCCATTGGTAGATTCAGCAATTAGCTTCACAATATAATGTCCTGCATTCTGATAAGTATAAGATGGATTTTGTTGGGTAGAAGTACCTACCCCATCACCAAAGTCCCAGAACCATCCAGTTAAGGTGGTGTAAGTAACCGTCTCATCATCAAAGCTAGTTAGTTCTCCTACACATGCTACATTTGCATGAAAATCAGGATTTGGTACATCAAATACATTTACTCTAATCGTATCATAAATTATGCAAGCCTCAGCTGCTACATTCGTTGCTACAATGTAGGTCGTAGAAACAGTAGGAGAAGCTGTTGGTGTTGCACTAAAGGGGTTGTCTAATCCACTAGTTGGCGTCCAACTATAAGTTACTGGTAAATTTGTCAAAGTTGTAACGCCTATCCGTACGCTTTCTCCTTGACAGATATTTTCTAAGTTAGATGCAACTGTCTGATCTGGACAAGCAAATAAGTTAATAATTGCTGACCCATGATCATCTTCTTCAAATTCTTCATTTTCTTCATTTTCTTCTTCTAAGTCTGGTGTAGAATCAATATCCTTGATGCTATTTCCTTGTGCATCTTGTTGGTCAAAAATCTCTGCTACATTCACAAAATCCGCCCCAGGGTCTCCATTATTTAAAGTCAATTTAATTCTTAAACAAACTTCCTGTCCTGAAGCAACTGGACCTGCAACTACTTTATAAACAGAAGTTGCAGATTGTGGTATCCAACTGTTATTATCGTTGACACTCAATGCTAAACCACTAGGAATTCTATCTACTACAGAGATATTATATGCATCTATATTTCCTTCGTTCGTGATACAAATATCGTAATCAATATCATCTCCAATGTTTACAATATTTGATTGTGTAGCTGCTAATCGTTTATCTAAAGCTAAATCGAAAGTTCCTACTTCAATCGTCTCATAATCCGCATCATCTTCATCCGCTGGATTATCAATTGCATTATTAATTGGTGTTCCATCATTTCCTACGATATTATCTGGTGTAGAATCGGCATCTCCTGCCGCAGGTCCACCTACTTCTGTTGCTGCTTCTGCAATTTCTGCATTATTTGTAATACTTGAACCTTGGAAGGTCGGTGTAATCTGTAAGAAAATATTTAAAGACGCTTCACTACCAGCAGCAATAAATGGTATGGTTTGTCCTGCTGTAGTAGCAGTTAAACTTGCCCATCCTTGAATTGGTACTAAAGTCATATCTGTAGGAATGTAATCCACAACGTCCACATCATAAGCATCTAAACTTCCTTGATTGTAAACCGTAATCGTATATTGAACCACCTCTCCTGGTAACACACCTGACAATTGACTATCTGCTAAACGCTTAGTCAATGCTAAGTCGAATGTTTGTGTCAAAGTGAAGCTTACTGGGTCATGGTCATCTTCATCATTATTTGTATTATTCGTTATATTATCTCCACCAACTGTATCGTTATTTAAATCACTGTCTGGTGTAGAATCATTATCATTATTAGCTGCTCCATCATTACTAATTTCTGCTCTAACCGTCAAGTCTGTTCCCATAAATCCAGCATCAACTACTAAGAATAATGGAATCATCTGCATTTCACCACCCGCTATTCCTCCGTTTGGCAAATCTGTAGCAGTTAAAGTAATAACCACCGTACTACCATTAATTTGTGTCCAACCATTGGCATTTGTTGCACTTAAAGACATGCCCACAGGAATGTTTGCAGTGATTTGAATAGAATCAGCAATTACATTTCCTTGATTGAAAATGGTCACTTTTGTTTCTATCTCCTCTCCCGCATTAATCGCTGTATTTTGTTCTGGTGCAGGTGTTAAAGTTAAAGCTAAATCAAAATCATTAAGAATGATTGTTAATGGCACACTATCTTGATCATCTTCCGCACCATTCGAATTAGCTGGTGTAGAGTCCAAATCTTTAATAGGTTCTACACTACCAATTTCATTAAAGGATTGTATTTCCGCAATATTGGTAAGATTTGTTCCTGTAAAGGTAGACTCAACAATTAAGTTAATGTTTACAGCAATACTATCTCCTGCCGCTAAAGGTCCAGTAATATTATACCTAAGGTTTCCATTAACCATACTCCATCCTGTATTAATGCTATTCGCATAAATCAAGCCTATAGCTGGATAATCTGCGATATTAATATCAGAGACATCGGTATTTCCTTGGTTATATACCCAGATAGTATATCCTACTGTCTCTCCTGGTCTAACCGTACTACTTTGTCCATCTGCCAATACTTTACTCAATGCTAAATCGTATAATAATACATTGAATAATACTGAATCATGATCATCTTCATCAATGATATTATTATCTACCACATTATCAGTTGACGTATTTGGTATTCCACCTAAATCATCTGTAACGTCTGTATTTGGTGTAGAATCCTCATCTGTATTCGCTCCATCATCTGAGATCTCTGCAAATAAGATTAAATCATCCACTCTGATATTCTCATCAAATACAACTTGTAATAGGATCATTAACATGCTATCTGGTTGTAAACCTCCTGCTGGCAAACCATTCCCTGGTGTTAAAGTAATTTGAACAGTTGAATCATTTAAGATAGTCCATCCTAATAAATTCGCCATGTTTAAAGTTACGCCTTCTGGCAATGCTTGGGTAATCGTAATATTATCTGCGTTTAATGTACCTTGGTTAAATACGGTAATCTTAACATCTGCTGTATCTCCAGGCACTATGTTGGCAGATTGACCTGGTGCTAAGTCTTCAATTAAAGCAAGATCAAATATTTGTCCTACTAGCAAGACTGCTGGATCATAATCATCACTACCATCTGTTAAGGCAGTATCATTGTCATTCTCATCTACTGCATTCCCATTCGCTTCACTATCTGGTGTACTATCTGTATCATCACCACCATCTACTACTATTTCTGCGTTATTCGTGATAGATGTCCCCATGAAACTTGGTGCTATCCGTAAATCTATATCGACAGAATCTAAGCTTCCTGCTGCGATTACATTTGGGAAGATATAAGAACTGTCTACTGCATTCCAGTCATTATCCGCTAATATCATATCCGATGGGATGTAATCTTGGACCTTAACTGTATTTGCTAAAGCATTTAATGTTCCTTGGTTGTATACATAGATTCGGAACGTCGCCGTATCGCCTGCATTATAGGCAATCCCTTTATCTACCAATACTTTCGTTAAAGCTAAATCATAAGTTTGCGTTAGGGTAACTGTTTCAAAGTCATGGTCATCCTCATCTGCGTTCACACTATTCTTTGCATCACCTGTAATCTCATCATTAACAGAATTTGTTTCTCCATTAAAAGCATCTGGAGAAGAATCTATATCAGTAGGTCGTCCGTTCCCGTTATTGGTATCATTATCTGCTGATGTAATTTCTGCATTATTAGTTATACTTGTCCCCATAAAATCTAATGGGATATAATAAGAAATGGTAGTTGTCATAGAGTCACCACTTGCCAATGGCCCAGCAAAGAACAAAGTGGCTGTACTACCTACATCAATCCAATTAGAACTAAATCCATTATTAATCACTAAAGAATCTACTGGTGAATAATCTATTAAATTTAGATTATAAGCAGATTGTGTTCCTTGATTATAAACAGTAATTTGAAAATTGACTGTATCACCAGGGGTCACATTGACAGATTGTCCACTAGCTAAAGTTTTTCTTAGGGCAAGGTCAAATACTTGCTCTACTGTTACTAAGGCAGGGTCATGGTCATCTTCGTCACTATTAGAATTATCTACTACATTATCGGTTATACCATTAGGTGCACCTCCAGTATCATTGGTTCTATCTGTATCATCAGCTGAGTCTGCATCTGCTAAATCGTTTCCTAAAGTATCTGTTTGATTTGCTATTTCTGCATAATTAACTAAACTAGTACTTTTAAAATCTAAAGGAATCGCTGCTCGAATTGAAACGGACACAGAATCCATTGGCGCTAATCCACTTGTCATTAAATCACCATCTGCTCTTGTTAATAATTTAGTCGCCGTTGTATCACCTGTTCCTGTTAAAGTCCAACCATTCTCCACTACTAAATTTAAACTATCTGGTAAGTAATCATATAATCGAATGCTATCTGCATAAATATCACCTTGGTTATATACCTTAACTAAAAATTCAACAGTATCTCCTGGGATAACTGTTCCTGTAGTTGTCAAAGTTTTGGTTAATGCCAAATCCATACAAGCTGGTTCTACCATTACTGGACAACAGTTACCTGCTTGGCAACTCCCTAGATCCGCTGTAAAGTAAAAATTCCCTTGTTCTTTTATAGTCACATTGTTCCCAATTGCAAATGGTACGGTATCTCCTACACCTATTGAACCATCTCCACCAAAATCATAAATCCGATACCACTGAACGTTCGTGGCACCAGTTGGTGCATCAACTAAAATTGAATCTTGATTGACCGAACACAATTTTATCGGTACGGAAACACAAGCTGCGGCTATATCATCCTCCAGATAATTTTGATTATCTGCCTCTGAATCTGAATCACCTGATGAGGTCGTTATTTCTGCTATGTTAAAATAAATACCTTCTCCTGTTACTTCCCCTGTAAAGATTAAAGAAGTATCCCCGCTGGATATATCATCAAGAGTCCAAATAATTTTGCCCGTTCCGCTTTCATAGTTAGCCGTTCCGCTTTCAGGATTTGTTACGACAATATTCGTTAATCCACTAGAAATAGAATCTGTTACGACTATACCTGAAGCGATGCCTCCTGCTTCGTGCTCTACCGTTAAGGTAAAAGTCACAATGTCCCCTATGCCAACACTGTCTTTATCAACAGATTGAGTTAAATTCAAATCGTAAACTTGAGCAGTACTTTGGGTTGTCCCCAATAGGAAAAGGGCTAAGATTAATAGCCCTGCCTTTAAAATTTGGAACGCAAAAGCGTGAAGTTGCTGCATCTGTTTAAATATCCTAAAGTGTTTGTGAAACTCAAAAACTGGTTGATTTGGTACAATTCCTGTCTTTGGGAATAGATGCGTTTTTTGTTCTTTACCGAAAAAAAGTTCAGGTCTTTTCATAGCAATAAGCAATTAATTCAAAAGCACTTACTAGAGGTACTAGAGGATTGGAATAACTCCTAATAAATGTTGTTGTTATAAGTAACTAATAATCAATACTTCGCAAGGAAGCTTGCAAGGAAATGTAATGTTCTATTTAATAGATGGTAAGTAATTGTATCTGTAGGTATTTTTTTGATATTTCGAGGGAAGAAATAATAATTCAAACCTAAAAGTTCGCTGGCAACTCTAACAAAAAATCTTGTTTATTTGAAAATAATGGCCTTTGAATCTTCTTAATGGGGAATAGAAATAGGGGGTGAAATTGTAGGGGATGTACTATTATAAGTTAGTATGCTTACAATATGATGCAATTACGGATTTATCAGATTGGTCTTCAACACAAATTAGGTCAATTTGTGACAGCCTTATTCTTAAATGACATTAATCTAATACAACAAAAATTGTCTATAAGTGACGAGGTAGAAATAAAGTGTGCCAGAGTACGCAGTTATGTTACCTATTTGCCAGCGGTTCAATTTCGGCGAAATTTCATCTTCTAAGGAGGCTTTAAAAACCGCATATAGCCTTTGCTACATAAGGCTTTTTAAAGGGTTCTTATAAGGTGAGCTTGCACCGCAAGTGAATCGCAAAACGGATGGGGTGCTAAAAGAACAATGCCTGCTCCGATTCATCGGGGTCATGTGACTCAATTTATTCCTGCGTTGTCACTAATGCCCAAAAAATTCAAAAAAAAGACATTTTAAATAACCCGTATTTTTTCCACATCAAAGAATGTGACAAAAAATCTATTAAGAATAAATTTCTTTATTAAGTGTTTTTATTAAAATTGTTACCTACAATTTTACTATTTTGGGGACTTGTTTCGAAATGAGACTTAAAATTATCATTTTCAAAGGGTGTTATCATTTTATACTTAAAAAAGTAAATAAGGGGTTTCGCAAAAAATAACCTACGCAACAATACTATATGTTTAAAAAAATAATTCGTGGGGCTGGATAATTCGTGGGGGAATTTCGTTACTAATTTCCCCCACGAATTATCCAACCCCACGAATTTACGTAGGTTATTTTTTTCGTTTTCCCTAAACTCCTTTTAAGACCTAATTTAATTAATAATATGAAGAATCTACCATTACATTGGAAAATAATTATTGGGATGATCCTCGGCATGATAGCGGGGTGGATAGCTATTCAATTTTCTGGCGGAAAGGAACTAATTGTCAATTGGGTAAAGCCTTTTGGAACTATCTTTATTAAAGCGCTAAAATTAATTGCTGTCCCTTTAATATTAGCTTCTTTAATTAAAGGGATTACTGATTTAAAGGATATTTCTAAGCTTTCGCAAATGGGCGGAAGAACTATTGGTACTTATATTATTACAACGGTTGTTGCAGTTGTCTTAGGACTAGGTTTGGTGAATCTCTTACAACCAGGAGCGGGTATCACGCAGGAAACAAGAGAACAATTAAAAGCAGATTATAAAGGAGCAGCCGCTAGTAAAATTGAATTAGCTACTGGTCAAAAAGAAGCTGGTCCACTACAAGCTTTAATAGATTTAGTGCCCGATAATATCTTTGGCGCTGCTTCTGATAATGGCAATATGCTACAAGTCATTTTCTTTGCTATCTTTTTTGCGATTGGGCTGATATTAATTGACCCCCAAAAATCGAAACCTGTTAAAGATTTCTTTGATAGTTTGAATGAAGTCATTCTTAAAATGATAGATTTATTGATGCTTTATTCTCCAATTGGGGTATTTGGTCTATTAGCAGCTTTAGTTGCAGAAGCCCCCAATAAAGACCTTTTCATAGCATTGTTGCATTACTCGTTTACCCTGCTATTAGGACTAGGAATTCTAATTTTGGTCTTCTATCCAATGCTGGTCAAGTTTTATACTGGTAAATCCTATCGTTTCTTTTTTAATGGTATTGCTCCTGCTCAATTATTAGCTTTCTCCACAAGTTCAAGTGCTGCTACGCTGCCCGTTACTATGGAAAGAGTGCAAGAACATTTGGGCGTAGACGAAGAAGTGGCCAGTTTTGTTTTACCTATTGGTGCAACTGTTAATATGGATGGCACCAGTTGCTATCAAGCAGTCGCTGCTGTTTTTATCGCTCAAGCTTATGGCTTAGATTTAGATTTATCAACGCAATTGGGTATAGTAATGACTGCTTCTTTAGCTTCTATTGGTGCCGCTGCAGTCCCTAGCGCGGGTCTAGTTATGCTGGTTATTGTATTGGGACAAGCAGGCATTCCCGTAGAAGGATTAGCCTTAATTATAGCTGTGGATAGACCTCTTGATATGGTCAGGACGATTACCAATGTTACTGGAGATGCAGCGGTTTCGATGTTAGTTGCCCAAAAACTTGGTAAATTAGGAGAACCTAAAGAGAAAAAATGGGATGACCATTATGAAGAAGTAGCATAGCTAGAATAAAGTGTTTTCTTATAAAAAGAACGAATAAAAATAGATTTTGGGCGTATCCCAAAACTTAACAAATCCTGTTAATCCATTTAAAATCCTGTTATCCTGTAATGAGTAAAAGAATTAAAATAGCTGCCAACGGACCAACCTTTTCTCGTGTTATTTTTGGTACAATGAAATGGGGCGTCTGGGGTTGGAAATTAAGAACAAGAGCCATTACCCAATTAATTGAAGAATCGATTGAAGCTGGCATTACTACTTTTGACCATGCAGATATTTATGGTCATTATACTACCGAAGGTGATTTTGGTCGAGCGTTAAGGGGAAGACCCGATTTGAGGAAAAAAATGGAAATTATTACTAAATGTGGTATTAATTTAGTAACCCCTAATCGACCTCAGCATAAAATAAAATCCTATAGTACTAGTAAGGAACATATTATTGCTTCCACAGAAAATTCCTTAAAGGAACTAAATACGGACTATATAGATATGCTTTTAATTCATCGACCTAGTCCGTTGATGCATCCTGATGAAATAGCAGAAGCTTTCAATCAATTAAGAGCGCAAGGAAAAGTCAAATATTTTGGGGTCTCTAATTTTTCTGTTGCTCAGTTTGAGATGCTACAATCTCGTATTACCTTAATGACCAATCAAGTAGAGGCGTCTATTCTACATTTACCTCCTTTTTTAGATGGTACTTTTGACCAATGTATCAAAAAACGGATTTCTCCAATGGCTTGGTCACCACTCGGTGGGGGAAATTTATTCACGGAACAAGGAGAAATTAGAACTCAACGCATTCAAAAAGTTGCCCAAGGGATTTGTGACCGTTGTGGGAATGTAGGACTAGATAGGATTTACTTAGCATGGCTTTTAAAACATCCTGCTAAAATTTTACCCGTCTTGGGAACTGCTCGGATTGATAGAGCTAAAGCTGCACTTGCTGCTGTAGATATTGAAATGACTGATGAAGAATGGTTTGCCCTTTGGGAGGCTTCGGCGGGAAAAGAGGTTGCTTAATTAGCAGAGCGCATTGGGCGTAGGGCAAAGAGCTTAGGTAATAAGTTCAGCCCATCCCTAAAAGAATGGCTTTATTAAAAAGCAGCAATTCCTATTTTGGAATTTTCAGTAGCCTTATTATCCAGTAATTTCCTATTATTGGATAATTTAGAGACCTTTCGGGAACAAATCTTCTAGCAAAATTGATTATCGAAGCAATTTTGAGAAGTTACTGAAAGATAGCTAAGCCAAATTGGAAACTGCTAATTAAAAAGAAATATTTACATTTTCAACGCCCAATGCTCTTTGCTTAACCTATTTATTTTTTAAAGATGGTATCAAAGTAAAGCTATCACTTGGATAAAAAGTCAAATCTAACACTCTCAATCTTCGATTTTTACCTTCCCCAAATTTGATTTTTTTGGGAGGGATTAAACGCATTAGCGACCCTAATAAAAAAGACCCTGCACTAATATAGCCTGTAGCTATCCAAGACTGCTTTCGTTCTTCAGGAGTTGGCGGATTGGCTAAATCAAATATTCCTTGATAAACTACAGGCACTACCCAAGACCATTGCATTGCCTTTCCTGCACCATTCATTCCACTTTTTTTACGAAATTTAATCGCAGTTATATCTTGAATAGGGATAATTCTATCATAAAAAACAAGGGCTTGCCCATCTGGCAATAAATCCTCTACAACCCCCTCAAACCAATCTGGATTTAAGGCTGTTTGGATAAAAATAGATTCGCCAATGTATATTTTTTGGGTCTTTGCTTTTCCTATCTTTTCAATCTGCAAAACTTTCTGTGCCGTCAAATTTCCAATAAAAAAGAATAACAATAAGCTGTAAAGGAGACGTCTCTTCATATTTTTTCATATTTTCGGGTAAATCAAACTCGCTGTAAGAAACGAATTATAGCTATTTCTACCACACAATATTGCTTAATTAACATATTTTTATGGTATGTACCTTACTGATTATTCAATGATAAGCACTTGTTAAATTTAAACTTCGTGAAACTTTTACTCCTTTTGTCTCATTTAAAGGTATATTAGTATAGGTGAACTTTAGTTCACCGTAAGAATTCGGTGAACTAAAGTTCATCTATACTAGGTCTCGAAGCTTAACTTTAACGACAAAAAATGTCCCAAAAAGAATTCCTTTTTCAATTATACGAAGCACATCGAAAAAATAAAGCCATGCCCTCGCCTGAGGTCATTTGCAGTTTAATTACTGGCTTATTGCAAATCTTATTCCCTCAATTATCAGACAAACGTTATGAAAAAATGTCTGAATTTGAAAAAGATTTTGCCAACATCAAAGCTGAATTAATCCACATTCTAACGGACTTAAATGGGGCTTTGGATAAAGATGTGCAAGAAATTGCAGACACTTTCTTCCAAGCCTTGCCTGATATTCGAGCTAAATTATTAATGGATGCGGATGCGATGATGAGTGGTGACCCCGCCGCTATCAGTAATGCGGAAGTCATCCGAACTTATCCTGGCTTTTATGCCGTAGCAGTTTATCGTTTAGCCCATAAGTTTTTCCATTTAAAAGTGCCCTTAGTCCCAAGAATTTTAACGGAACATGCCCATAATAAAACAGGTATTGACATTCACCCTGGCGCAACAATAGGCGATAATTTCTGCATTGACCACGGGACTGGCGTAGTTATTGGTGGAACTGCCCATATTGGTAATAATGTTAAAATTTATCAAGGGGTTACCTTGGGTGCTTTAAGTGTCAAAAAAGAAATGGCAGCCACCAAACGGCATCCAACGATTAAAGATAATGTGGTCATTTACGCTGGTGCAACGATTTTAGGTGGCAAAACCGTGATTGGAAAGGATAGTGTGATTGGTGGTAATGTCTGGATAACGAAAAGTGTTTTACCCAATTCTAGGGTTTATTATAAAGGATTGAATCAAGAGGCGAAGATGGCACGAAATATTTGAAAGAGGTCAGAAGTCAGACCGTCCCAATGAATTGGGACTGTCAGAAGTCAGACTTCCTTACCGACAAAATCTTACCGACCAAAGATAAAACCAATTTTGTAACCTTTTCTCTTATAACTAGAAGTCTGACCTCTGACAGAAAATTTTAATTTTCGGTCTGACTTCTGACAACGAAGTGGTCTTCAATGAATTTAGTCGATTTAGTAGGCAATACGCCTTTAGTAGAAATTAAAAAAATTGTTAGTAAGCCAGGCGTCAAAATCTATGGTAAATTAGAAGGACATAACCCCGGTGGAAGTGTCAAAGATAGAGCGGCTTATAATATGATAAGATGTGCTTTGGATAGAGGGGATTTGAAGAAAGGTATGAAATTGGTGGAGGCAACAAGTGGGAATACGGGCATTGCTTTGTCTATGATAGCTGCACAGTTTGATATTGAAATCACGCTTATTATGCCTGAAAGTGCAACGGCAGAACGCGTGCAAACGATGAAGGCATACGGCGCAGATGTGATTCTAACACCAGCGGAAAAGACCATTGAATATTCTAGAGAATATGCCCAATACTTAGTGGACCAAGGTGGTTATTTAAACCTTAATCAATTTGCCAACCCTGATAACTGGGGCGCTCATTATAAAACAACTGGGCCAGAAATTTGGCGAGATACCGACCAAAAAGTCACCCATTTTGTTTCTTCTATGGGAACAACTGGGACGATTATGGGCACTTCCCGATTTTTAAAGGAACAAAATCCTGCTATTCAAATTGTAGGCGTACAACCTGTAGACGGTTCTAGAATTCCGGGTATTCGTCGTTGGTCGCCTGCCTTTTTACCAAAAATATATGACCCTGAACGAGTGGATTGGATTTTAGATGTTTCAAGTGATGATTCTAGAGCGATGATGCGCCGTTTGGCTAAAGAGGAAGGTATTTTTGCAGGTATGAGTTCTGGTGGGGCGGTTTTGGCAGCGAGTCGGCTGGCAGAAACGATTGATGAAGGGGTGATTGTTTGTATTATTTGTGACCGTGGAGATAGGTATTTGAGTACTGGGATTTTTGAGGGCTAAGCGCTTTTATGTTATCATTTCGTGTTTTTTGACACGGATGGACACGGTTTTAATTTATGATTTTTTATGTTTTCACGAGCTTTACTTACACAGCCTCAATTATCTAAAATAGATAATATCCGTTGTTTATTAAATCTGTTGTTAATTTTAGGAAACAACGGATTTGAGAAACAACGGATTTTTAGTTTATAGCCATCGGTTTTATTTTTTGTTTCTTTCCTATCCTTAAGTCTAAATAGCTGACGAATTCATCGTTCCTCATTTCCTCAATTTTTCTATTTTTAGTTTCAGAACTATAGGAAAAGCATAATTAAGGTCAATATAATACCACCAAGCGTAAAATAAAGTCCTTTTTTAAAGACTTTGCTACTTGGCAAAAACATCCAGAAAGCTGAAATCACAAAAAATAATAAAGCTGTCCCAAAAAATATATTGAGCCAATATAAAGGGTCGTTCGTAGTGGCTTTATGCAGGTGGGTCATTTTATTCAATACATAGGGCAATTCCTTTTTCGTATATTTGGCAACGCCCGTCTGGCTATCATACGTTCCTTGCTTAAAATGATAGATTGTGCCTTCTTTTTTATCAACTTTAAATTTTTTGATTCTTAGTTCTTTGCCCGCTTCTA
Organism: Saprospiraceae bacterium; assembly: GCA_045106885.1. GTDB lineage: Bacteria > Bacteroidota > Bacteroidia > Chitinophagales > Saprospiraceae > JAFMDF01. The sequence goes on along the minus strand of JBGCFJ010000758.1, from coordinate 3,026 downwards.
CACCTGATAAATTGGTAGCAATCGTCTTTTCTATTTGTATTGCTTGTTTTAAAAAATCTGTATTTCTAAACACTAACACAATACCGCTAATCGAATAGACTGCCATGATGCCCGCTAAAAAGAAGCCTAGGTAGCGGTGAATAAGTCTCATTGTATAGCTGATGTTGGATGATTTTGCCATTTTGTTTTATTTTTTGATAATTCTAAAAGTATATCGGAGTGGTCTTTTCATCAAAGGCGAATGAATTCGCCTATACAATACCTACTTTTCTTGTCACTTATTATTAGCTGCTGTTGACCTTGTCAATAATTCTTCTTTTTGGGAAGTGATTAATTTAGTCATATAAGCGTATACATTTTGAATGTCCGAAGTAATAGAATTGGCAGAAATAGTCGCTCCAGAAATCCCATCTATATCAGCTTTATAGCGCAATGGCTTTCCACGATAACCAATGAACTGTTTTAACCAATTTTTACCACAAATTTCATAACCATAATCGCCAGGGTAATCAACGACAGTCATTTTTAAGACGGATAAATCATTATCAAAAAATACTACATAATCAAAAACCTCATAAGTGCCGCCATCAGCAGAACAGGTCGCACCGTCAGCATCACTATTATTACACCCTCCAATTTTACAACCGTACCCTCTTCTCAAAAGCATATAGCCCAACTTCTCTCCATTTGCTACTAATTCATGCACTTGATTGTCTTCAAAAAACAATTCTAGTTCATAAGTCAAATCCGTTGCTAACTTCACCTCAACAATATGCTGTTCGGGCCATAATTTAGCAATCCCTCTATTGATTTTTTTGTTGACTTTATTCGTTCGCTCTTGGGCCATTACATTACCTAAGACAATTACTAAACAACAAAAAGTAAAAGTAATTTTGATTAGATTTTTCATTATTTTAAACTTGTGAAGTTAATGAGGGTATAAGATTAATGTGGTTATGAGGTCATTATATGCTAAGTTGCTATCGCTAATAAAACCATACACCAAGACCTATATTCAATTGATTCTTAAAACCATTATCTGCATCAGTTTTCAACCATTGATAATCCAATTTCAATGCCGTGCCTGGATTCATTTTCCAAGTTAAACCAGCCGTAAGTTCCGTTCGTTTAAAGGCATTATTTTGCTCAATTGTTCTGGTAACTGATTGGTGGGTATTGTATTGTTCGTAGCGAAAGAATGGAAATAATTCCGTTTTAACTTCTTGATTTTTTTGAAAGACATTATAAGCCGCTTCTAAATAATAACCACTCATTTTACTACCTACGTCATTTCCTGTAAAAGCATTATACGCCATCGTGTTAGAAAGACTGGTATAATTCAATTGCCCTCTTAATTCCCATCCTTTAATATTATATCGAGCGTCTATCCCAATCATCGCCACGCCAACCGTAGAACTATCAGCACGGGCAAGTCCTGCTGCATCATTTTTATCTACGCCATCATATAATGTGGATTGAGAATCACCGAAATAACCTGCTACCCCTAGTTTCAACCCAGAAATACCGTAGAAATCCAATTTTGTAGAAAGATTAGGCGAACTAGAAAAAGATTCCGCTCCTTTTTGGCGACCACTACGCAAGCCATTTTTACCAGTAAATTTACCCGCTCCGTCAAATCCATTAAATCCGTTGACCACATATACTTGATATTTCATCGCCAATTCGTCAATTCTACCTGTAAAGCCAAAACCTAATTCCCGCCAAGTAGTCGGTACGATAAATTTATCCACATTTGGTCGTTCTACCCCATGTCGAGAAGGCCCTTCATGATATTCATTGACAATGCCCATTGGTATTAAAAGCAACCCTCCTCTAAAGTTAAAATATTGATTGACTCTATAATTAACAAAGGCTTGTTCAACTGCCAATTCTTTTACATGCTCAAACTCTATTTCTGTGACAAAAGAAGTTCGTTTATCAAATTTATAGCCAAATAACATCACTAAACGATGAATGTCTAGTTTCCCATTATTTCGCTGTCCGCCGCCCAATGGTTGATTAAAATCGATGTCTGCATAGCCTGCTATATTCAAATTATTTGACCCACCTAATAATCTATCCGCTGTATTTTGAGAAGGGTCAGATAATTGAGCAAACAACCCTAATGATGATAAAACGAATAACATTGTAATTGTAAACCTCATTGCCTTGTTTTTATTTAGACTTTGTCTAATTAAGAATAACGATGCAAAGATACAGCCTCATCAAAGAAAAAGAAATACCTTTTTTTAGTGGTTCGGTTAATACCTAATGTTAGGTATAGGACTACCTAATTTGGTGGGGAAGACCAACTTCAACTTCAATCTCAACTTCAATAGCTACTTCAGTATAATTCGTGGGGGAAGTAAATTCGTGGAAAAAAACAACTGAATACCCATCTGAGATACAATCCGTCCATGATATTCGCACTATATATTACTCGGATAGGAATATTCGAGCTACGGTAAATCCATCCGTAGTAAAATCAACAACTCAATTTTCCATTATCAATAGACATTTTTGCTCAAATAAGCGGTTTAGTGCAAAGAATCTATTAATTTCCCGTTTATTATTTTAATCAAAGCTTTTGACAGATGTTAAAGAATAAAAAATTAATCCGAACAATACTAATTATTGCTGCCGCCGCCTTCGTAATTATCCAATTTTTCCAAATAGATAAAACCAATCCATCCGTGGATGTCGCACAAGATTTTATTCAAAATACCAATCCGCCAGCAGAGATTGCGACTATTTTGAAAACTGCCTGCTATGATTGCCATTCGCATACGACTAAATATCCTTGGTACACCAATATCCAACCATTTGCTTGGTGGATAAAAGGACATGTCGATAATGGAAATAAACATTTAAATTACTCCACTTGGTCTACTTATTCTGCTAAAAAGAAAGCCCATAAAATTGAAGAAATGGTGGACATGGTCGAAGGGAAAGAAATGCCGATGTTGTCTTATATGATTGGACACAATGACGCTTGGATTGATGCTGGGCAGCGGCAGGCTTTAGTG
>JBGCFJ010000757.1:0-2646 GCA_045106885.1 Saprospiraceae bacterium | reverse complement strand
GCAATAGCAGAAAGTATTTGCCAAGTAAGAAGAGAAATAGCTCCAATTGATGAACCGACTGGAGAATGGGTTAAGTTTTTGGGCGAAAAATTAAAAGAAAAAATAAAATAAAAAAAGGCTGGCTGGAACCTTGCATAGCCGTCCATAGCCAGCAAAAGCTGACTACGGCGGCTATGCGTGGACGTTATGGGCAAGTAAAAAATAAAAAAACATAACTCTTACATCAAAGATTAAACAGTAAATTAAGTGGAGTCCAGAAACCACTTGAAAAACGGGGCGAAACCGAAAAGCCAAATGAGTAGGACTTAAATCATTTAAAATATGAAAAAAACAATGCGAAACACGTTACTTATTTTTATTGTCATGTTCTCGATGTCTTCATGCTATACCTACACTTATACTGTTGGGAATGGCCCCCAAACAGGTGTTGAGGTTAAGAAAAAAAATCATTATTTAATTTATGGACTCGCTCCAGTTGGAGTTTCAGACCCTACCGAAATGGCTGGAGATTCTGAAAATTATGAGGTAACCATTGAGCATAGCTTTGTAGATGGACTTCTTAACGCAATAACTTTTGGCATTTACACACCGACGACAACAACGGTAAAAAAATAAAGACCATATCTGGGGAGTAGGATTTTACTCCCCAGATTAAAAATATCATTAAATGAAAAAAACATTACTTATAGTTGGAATATTAATAACTCTTATTTCGTTATTTTCAATTCTACCATATATTTTTGATTATTCAGATTTATCAAAATATGGAAAAGGATATATAACTGGAAAAGTTTTACTATTACTAATAGGAATAGCATTAATTGTGATTGGAAAAAAGAAGAAACCAGCCCATAATCGAGTAGGGAAAGGTGACCAAAAATAGCCACCCCAGCCCTCTCACACCACCGTACGTACGGATCACGTATACGGCGGTTCACTAAACATCTTTGTATTTAACGGATAAATAATATTCGAGAAAAGGGATGTAGCCTTTCCTTCGCAATCGGTCAATGGTGACCGTTGTTCCCATAATAGGGCTGCAAGCAATCGCCCATCCTCCTTTTCTTGACCATGCAAAACGTCTTGCCCAATCAGGTAAAATACCCAATTGCAGAAAAGCTCGATACCTTCGTTTAGGTTTCTTCCAAGCTTTCCAAATACAATAACGCAAGCGATTTCTAACCCAAGCATCCAATGTTTTGAGTTTTTGGTAACCCGTTGCCAATTTGAAATAATGAACCCATCCTCTCATCAGTTGATTGAGTCTTTGAATGCGTTCTTCAAATGGAATTGGGCTGGTTTTGCGTGTAATTACCTTGATTTTCATCTTTAGGCGTTTCCAACTTTTAGGAGCAACTCGAAGGTTATATTTACCCTTTTCACCTTTCTTATAAGTTGGCACAAAACCATACCCTAATAACTCAAAATGTACAGGGCGACAAATTTTCGTTTTCTTTTCATTGACCTGTAAAAACAGTTTCTTTTCTAGAAAACGGGTAACACTTGCCTTGACTCGTTCTGCTGCTCGACGGCTGCGCAAAAAGATGCTACAATCATCTGCATAGCGAACAAATCGGTGTCCTCGCTTTTCCAATTCTTTGTCTAATTCATTCAAGAGAATGTTAGATAAAAGTGGACTTAGCGGTCCTCCCTGCGGTGTTCCTTCTGACCTACTTTGTGCCAATCCACCCAACATCATACCACTTTGCAGATATTTTCGGACGAGTTTTAACAAAATTGGGTCAGATACCTTGGTCATCAACAAGGACATCAATTTATCGTGATTAACTCGATCGAAGAAACTCTTCAAATCTAAATCTATCACATCTTGATACCCTTCATTGATATAAACTTGCGATTGCTGTAAGGCAAAGTGCGCTCGTCTAAATGGTCGAAATCCATAACTAAACTTTGAAAAATGAGACTCCCATATTTGACTTAATACTTGATGAATCGCTTGCTGAATCAAGCGGTCAAGTACTGTCGGGATTCCTAGAAGTCTTACCCCTCCGCTATCTTTGGGTATTTCTTTACCTAAAACAGCTTTTGGTTGATAAGTTCCTTCTGTTAGTTTTGTTTGGATATGCTTCCATTTGCTCTTTAGATAAGCCATTAACTCATCTACCTTCATACCATCTATTCCTGCTGAACCTTTGTTACTCACTACTCTTTTATAAGCGGCAAGCATATTGTTCCTAGCTAAAATAATCGGCATTAAATTCGAATACTTTTCCATTAAATAAGTTGATTTGCTCTCGCTGCTAGTTCCTTTATCAACATCCACTTGTCAGTTTCTAGATTGATACAAGAATTTAGCAATTTAAGCGGTTTAATGTTCAGCCCTTCACGAGTTGGTATTTCAACCAGTCGCTACTATGGCGTCTGCTGACTGCTTAGCTTCTAGTAAAGCGAAACTAGACCAAGCTCTCCCACGGTAAGGTACATCCTCTTTCTGCTGAATCTGCCTGCATCTACATCGCTCGCTTTGGTTTCCTCCTCGAAAGGTTTGGTAAATAGCCAGCCTTCGGTATGTCGTGCTACCTTGACCACGCCACGATGCCTCTTATGCAGTTTCTGTTCGTACATTCCAGCTTTTGCAGTCCCGCTTACTTCAGACCATCGGTTACCCGACACGCCCTTGCGACT
>JBGCFJ010000756.1:0-2251 GCA_045106885.1 Saprospiraceae bacterium | reverse complement strand
TATTTGGTTCTACTGAAAAAAGGTCGATTTTGGAACAGGTGTCGGACACTTATCATATATAAATGATTCGATTTTAATAATTAAAATATCTGTATTTTATTAAATCAAAGTGTCCGACACCTTTTTTCAGTAAGACCTTATTTAGTTTAAAAAATGAATTTCAGTTTGTTTAAGTATAGAGACAAGACATTTTTGTTAGGGATGCTTGTTCCACTTTGAAAATTGTTATTTTTAGTAAAAATGGTTAACTTTATCAACAAATGAGCAAACACACCCAAATGGCAAGAGATTTAATACATTATCACGTTCGGCGAGCGTTGGAAAAAGAAGGTTGGAACATCAAATCAGACCCTTATAGATTATCTGTAGATGGTGTCACGCTAGAAATAGATTTAGGTGCAGAAAAGGTCGTCCAAGCTGAAAAAAATGGAGAAAAAATATTTATCGAAATTAAAACCTTCAATCAAAAATCCATATTATATGCTTTTTACGGTGCTTTTGGTCAATATATCTGTTATAGAGATGGCTTAAGAGATAGTGATATTAATGCTCCACTATATCTTGCGATTCCTCTGAGTGTTTTTGAAAAAATAGAGGAGAACCTATTTCTTTCACAAAGAATTCGTCAACACAACGTAAAAGTCATAGTTGTCAATACAATAAATGAAACAATAGAAAAATGGATAAAATAAAAAAATATCAAAAAATAGTAGAAAAAGTACTAGAGAAAAGAATGGGATTTCCTACGGAAGATTTTCCAAACATAAAAGATGTGCTGTTAATTAGTCAAGATAAATTGCAATTTATTCAACTAACTTTTGGTTGGATTAAAGAAAAATATACTCATTATTCTGCTTTTCACATCGAAATTACTATTGAGGGAAAGGTTTATATTCATCAAAATAGAACGGACATACTTATAGATGAATTATTAATGGAACAAGGAATACCAGCAATAGACATTTTAGATGGAATGGATGAAACTTTCCCAAAAAAATTAGCCGATTCAAAAGCTGCTTAATGATAATGTGGAATTTAACATAAACCTCGGTTTTATACCTTAATAGCCCTCCCTCCTGCTCGGTTCATTCGCTTGAATGTCTCTCAGATATTCACCCTACGGGATCCTTTTACCCATCTGTATTGGTACCGTAGATGCTGAAAATTCAGCAAATCATTCCTTACTCAACATCTTGTAAATCCTACAAAATCCCGTCATCCTGTATAAACTAAATGGCTGCACCGCAATAAAGCAGTACAACCATTAGTTTTTCAATCGGGTATAATTTCTTACAAAAGCTTGTTGGTAACTAGTCACGAATCTCCATTCACCAATCACTAAATATATTGTTGAACAATATTTTCTGTCACAACTTGTCCATCCAATAATCGGATAACTCGATTACCGAACTCTGCACAATAAGGCGAGTGTGTTACCATGATAATAGTAGCACCTTCTGCATTTAATTGTGCTAAAGTTTTCATTACATCGTCCCCATTCGAGCTATCCAAGTTACCCGTCGGCTCATCCGCTAAGATTAACTTTGGTTTATTGACAACTGCTCTAGCTACCGCAACTCTTTGTTGCTGACCACCAGATAATTGTTGTGGAAAGTGATTTCGACGGTGCATAATATTCATTCTTTCTAAAAGTTCTTCTACTCGCTTCTTTCTTTCCGCAGAAGGAACTTTGGTGTACAACATCGGTAATTCGACATTTTCAAATACCGTTAGTTCGTCAATTAGATTAAAGCTTTGGAAGATGAAGCCAATATTATGCTTTCTTAAATTAGACCGCTTTCTTTCTGGATATTTAGCCACTTCTTCTTCTAAGAACCAATATTCTCCGTCCGAAGGATTGTCAATTAAGCCAAGAATATTCAATAAAGTTGATTTTCCGCAACCAGAAGGGCCCATGATAGAGACAAATTCCCCTTCTTTAATTTCGATGTTTAATTTATTGATGGCAGTTGTTTCGACCTCCTCGGTTCGATAAACTTTCACCAAATCTTTAATTTTAATCATATAACTGTTGGTTTGCGTAGGGATAAGGGCAGAGGGCTTAGGGATGCACCCTGCCGCTATTCCTTTTCCTACAAAATTTGGAAATTTTTAATTGCATAGGGCTAAGGGCAAGAGGGCTTAGGGAAAGTCCAGGCCAATAATCCAATGCTTGTTAGTCAAGTGTCTTACTAAAATTTGTGATTTTTCTGCATAACTCGTCTAAGCGATTATACAATCTTATTTTTCT
>JBGCFJ010000755.1:0-2619 GCA_045106885.1 Saprospiraceae bacterium | reverse complement strand
TGTTATCAGATAATTCTGCATACTCCAATGCAGAATATGGTGGAGAAAACCATAAAATGTACCTAAAAGTGTACATTTTAAATTTTAAACCAATAAAAAAAGGCAGAAAACAGTTTACAATTCATTGATAATCAATAAATTAAAACCTTCTGCCTTTTTTAGAGTTGTGGAGCCGGAGGGAGTCGAACCCTCGTCCAGACAAAGCCCCCTATAGCCTTCTACATGTTTAGTCACTGCTTAGATTTTCGAGCTAAAGGTAGGTGCCGTAACCAACCAATTTTTAGCCTTATTTCCTTAATTTCGCAGCGCAGACGGATTAGTCCTACGCCCCTAGCCTAAGGGTTGGTTGATGAGTAGTACGCTGTGTATTAGGCGTCAAGCGCAGAACTCAATGGTGCGCTAATTCCTAGAATTAGGCAGCCATAGCTAACTGACGATTGTCAATTAAATGTTTTGATTATTATTTTTTACGGGGTAAACAACCTTGCCCCGACATGCTTACTATAAAGTAATCTTTCCTGTCGATTCCAATACGGCCCCGGAGGAATGATGAATGATAAATAATGAACGATGAATTCGGCAAATATCAATTCATAAAATAGCTCCCGACTTTTCGGGAAGCGCAAATATATAACTATTATTGTTGGGAAAAAGTTCCATTTTATACTTTCTTTCAATAAAACAATTAAATTATGAAAACCGAAGTTCCCCTTATTCAAAATACGTTGCATGAATTATTATCCGCACATACGCCGCCTCTACAAATACGGATACAAACTGAAACGACTTTTGAGGTCGCTGGCACCAAACCTGGTATGCAGGGCAAACAAAAGGTCGATGGCTATTATTTTGCTACGGTTATGCCCAAACCAAAAGATGCTCGGTTTTATTTCTATCCTTTATATACCCATGCGGAGGCTTTCGATTTATCGCCTGCTTTGAAAAAATACTTAAAAGGCAAAACTTGTTTCCATATCAAAAAAATGTCGACGGAATTAGAAGTGGAAATACAGGAGATGATTGCTCAGGGAGTAGCTTTGTATGTGGCAGATGGGTTGATTTAGGGTTGCGGGTTGCGAGTTGCGACATGGCAACTGGAAACAGGAAACCGCTAAAAACAGCGAAGCCCCGATTGCATAGCAACGAGGCATTCACTTTTTATTGAGAGAGCATCCATTTGGATGGAATACTAAATTTGTCAAACTTTTATATAAGTTTGTTTTACATTTAATTGTATAGAAATCAAAATTACAATTACAATTTTGTCACATATATAATAGTCAATGGTCGTTTTTTCTACTAGGTTTATCGGCAAAAGTGGTCATTTTCCTTCTTTTCAGCTATATTTAACTCCTAAATCATTTTCTAACTAAACCCAACTAATGAAATTTTTTGATAGGTTAAGTAATGGCTGGCAATTAGCGAAAACAAGTTTAGCCATTATTGAAGAAGAAAAATCCTTGTTACTATTCCCCGTCTTATCCACCTTGGCACTGATTATGGTCTGTGCCACTTTCTTCGGTGGCGGTTACTTTATTTTTTGCGACCAATTACTGGCGGCCTCAGAAACGGCAGAAACGGGTTCAGCAGTGAGTCCTTTTGCTTATGTGCTGGCTTTCCTTTATTACTTTGTCACCTATTTTGTGATTATCTTTTTTAATTCCGCTTTGGTTCATTGTGCGGTACAAGTTTTAAATGGAGAGGAGACAAGTTTATCAGAAGGACTTGAATTTGCCACTTCTAAATTAGACAAGATACTAGCTTGGACGAGTATTGCTGCGACGGTTGGGCTAGTCTTAAAAGTCTTACAAAGCAATGAAAAAATTGGGCAAATAGCCGCTGCTATTATTGGTGCAGGTTGGTCTATTTTAACCTTTTTTGTCGTCCCTGTTATGTTGTATGAAGATAAGGATGTCTTTGGGTCTATCAAACGGTCTGGTGGTATTATGCGAGAAAAATGGGGCGAATCTTTAGGGGCTAATTTTGGTTTTGGCTTTATTAATTTTATTGCCATCCTTTTAATTGGCGTACTAGCTTTCGTTTTAGCTCAAATTAATATTGTTTTAGCTATCGTAGTCGCACTTGGGTCTTTATTATTATTGGGAACGGTAATGTCTGCTGCTCAAACGGTATTTTTAGCGGCTATTTATCAGCATGTCCATAATAGACCGACAGGTAACTTTGACGAAACTGTATTGGATGATGCTTTTATGACGAAATAATCAATGGTCTACTATCCTTTTTTTAACGGACATCAAACCCATTAGATAATCCGCTAAAAAATCAATACTATAAAAAATGATACGTCAATATTTATACTTCAACTGGGTAAGATTTAAACTTTTTGAGGGAATCTTTTGCTCCTGCACTTCATCCATTTAAAAACCAATAACAAAGGCTATTCGTTTTAAAATGTCTTTGTTCAGAAACAAAATATCCTCCTCAAATTTGTTCAACTCCTACACAGTTGAAGTATAAATCCGTTGGGTTTAAAGAAATATATCCCCAACGGATTTAATGCCAGTAATTCCCATTTTGGCGTTTACTGTAACCCTATTATCCAGTAATTTCCCATTACTGGATAATTTCAAGGGCTAATTAAAAACCCAAAAGGGCAGG
>JBGCFJ010000754.1:0-5178 GCA_045106885.1 Saprospiraceae bacterium | reverse complement strand
GGTTTATGGTACACAGTTTGTTCCGATTTTTATCGGAGATTTATAGTAAAGCTTTTAAATTCTGTTATACACCATTATTTCTCTTGCGGCTGGCAAGTATTTTTAGGTGGAAACACTCGCCAGAGGCGAGTAAATACAGGTTGCGGACTGCAAGTCCTCACCAGCATTTTAGAATTTAGTAGCCTATACTTTACGGTACACGATGTGAAATTAATTTTATTGCTATTTTAGGAAACACTAGATTTAGTAATTGAGTTCCCTGACTAATGACTAATGACTAATGACTAATGACTAATTCTGAATAAACGGAGCAACTAATTGAAATTCTGGAATCGCTGCCTCTATCATCGCACCGTCAGTAATCCGTTGCATGGTATAATAGCCATACATTTTACCAATAGTCGTTCTCATTTCTGTCCAAGAATTATATTCAAAGCGTTCCCCTGGTCGAATAACAGGGGTTTGTCCAATCACGCCTTCTCCTTCTACTTCCCTTAAACGATTATCGGAATCATAAATAAACCAATGGCGGCGTAATAATTGAACGGTGGAACGGCCTTTATTTCTAATCGTTACGTGGTAGGCGTAGACGTATTTCTCTTTTGTTGGATTAGAATATTGTTCTTGATAATCAGGTTGAATACTGATTTCTATGCCTTGTGTTATTTGTGTTTGTCGCACTGCAATAATAATTTTCAGTTTAAAATTTTCAGTTTTCAAATGCGCTACGTTTTGAATCCTAAACGAATTTCAAAGTAAAGAATTCTTTATAGTATTAAGTAGTAGATTTTTCTTCGAAAATTGTCTCATTTCTGTAATTTATTAATCCTTTCTTCCAAGCATATTAAACTATACTCGTCAAAAAAAACTCCGTGACCTCTATGGACTCTGTTCCTCTGTGGTAAAAAAAATCGTCTTTTGAGTACTTCTTTATTTTTCTTCCAAATCTAAAAAATCTCGAACAATGGTTTCAGCCTCCTCCAAAGCAACAGCTAAGTCGTCATTGATTAAAACCATATCGAAGTTATTTTCATAAGTTAATTCTTCTTTCGCTCGGGCAATTCTTTCTGCTAACGTTTTCTTGCTTTCCGTATCTCGTTTTTCTAAGCGCCTAATGAGTTCTGCTAAAGAAGGAGGTTTGATAAAGATAGCTAAAGCCCTGTCTCCATATAATTTCTTTAGATTAGTAGCTCCTTTTACTTCAATGTCAAAAACAATATCTTTTTTCTTCCGCCACTTTTTGGCAATTTCCTTTTTTAGGGTGCCATAGAATTTCCCTGGATAGACTTCTTCCCATTCGGCAAAAAGGTCTTTTTTGATTCTATTATTAAATTTACGAAGCGTTAAAAAATAATAATCTTTACCATCTACTTCCCCCTCTCTTGGTGGGCGAGTAGTAGCAGAAACAGAAAAAGACAAATTATCAAAAGTTTTTAATAAATGTCTAACAATGGTGGTTTTCCCTGCGCCTGAAGGAGCAGTGATGATTAACATTTTTTTCATGGATAATCAGTTGCCAGTTGCTAGTTGCCTGTTGCCAGTTACCAGTTCGAGCAAAACTGGTAACTGGCAACTGGCAACTGGCGACTGGTTACACGGCATTCGCCACTTGTTCTTTAATTTTTTCTAAATCATCTTTCATCTTCACGACCAAACGTTGGATGTCAGAAGAATAAGCTTTAGCACCTAAGGTATTAATCTCCCGACCAATTTCTTGACTGATGAAACTTAATTTTCTACCTTTTTGAGCATCTTTAGCATCCACTTGTTCTAGGAAATATTTGCAATGTTGACCTAAACGGACTTTTTCTTCCGTGATGTCCATTTTTTCTAAATAATAAATCACCTCTTGTTCAAATCTATTTTGGTCTACTTTTTCTTTGCTAAAATTTTCCTCTAGATTTTTCATTAAGCGTGTTCTTAACTTAACCACTCTTTCTTGTTCAAAAGGAGGAATATCGCCAAGATACGTTTGGATATTATTGATGCGCAAACGCAAATCTGTTTCCATTGCCTTGCCTTCATCAGCCCGAAATTTATTAAAGGCTTTAACGGCACTTAAAATAGCTTCTTTTGCCTGATTCCATTCTTGGGTATCCAACGTTCCTATATCTGCCCCGACCACATTCGGTAATCGTAAAATAGCAGGCACTAAACCTTCACTTGTAATACCAAATTCATCAGACAAACCACTTAATTCTTTAAAATACCGCTTGAATAATGGGACATTTAAGCTAAAGTCTTCGTCCCCTTCTGGCGACCTAATTTCCATACTAACCTCAATCTTACCTCTTTCGACTTTGTCGGAAACTAATTTCCGAATCTGCACTTCTTTTTCCTTGTAATTTTGGGGGATTTTTAGGCGTATATCTGTGAACTTGCTGTTTAGTGAGCGAATTTCTACCAAGATTTCTTTAGTGCTATGGTTGGCTTCTGCTCTACCAAAGCCAGTCATTGATAAGACCATAAATTTATTTTGTACGAGTTAAGTTATTTCTAAGGAACATTCCTAAGTAGTTCAAATATTACTGCAATTATATATAAAGCTATTGGTAATATTAACTAAGATTTGATTATTTTTATCAAAAATCTACTACTTTTTTTTGCAAAGGTAACTAAAGCAGCGCATTAAAAGGTAACCTGTCAGCGATTGCATCCGTAATACAACACATTCCATAAAAAGAATAGGCATAACTGCTTGTAACTAAAGATTCGTTGGGAAGTGGAAGGTTTTATGGAATAAAATCATAAATAACTGATTATCAAATACAAAAAAAATAGGGATAATCAACTTAATTATGGCTTTGTGGCAAAATAAAATTGGAAAATCTTTCAATTAATAAAAAAAAAAACGAAATTTGCCGTGCGTTAAGTGAAATAAAAAATATTCATAACTTATTATAAACCAGTCCTTAATATGAGAAAAGCTGACCTAGTAACAGCAATTTCAGAGAAGACAGCCATCGCAAAGGTCGATGTATTGGTTACCCTAGAAACTTTCTTTAAGGAAGTGAAGGATACATTAACCGACGGAGAAAATGTTTATATTCGAGGCTTTGGCTCTTTCGTAGTAAAGAAGCGGGCTAAGAAAATTGGACGCCATATCAAGAAAAATGTTGCCATTGAAATACCTGAACATTTTATCCCTTCTTTTAAACCAGCAAAGGTTTTTGTAGAACAGGTAAAAGGAAATGTAACGTCATTGCCTTCCAACGAGAAAGAGTAGTGCGCAATACTTAGGATATTGACTTGTATAAGTCGTTATTGGGGTAATTAGGAATCTTAAAAGATTTATTGATGATTGCCAATCAATTCGACTATTCCTATTATTTTCCACGCTAACTCCATTAGAATTTTGATAAGTGCGATGCATTTTGTCATAGCACTTATCAAATTCACCTTATTATACTCCTTAACCCTACTCTTTTTTCTCTATCTAATTTCTTTTTTTCTACATTCTTGTTAATTACTGTCTTTATTTCCCTGTAACTAAGATAAAACTTTCGTACTTTTGCACTCGCATTTTTGGCATTTAATAAATTCAATGAAATTCTATGTCCAAATTACAAATAAGTGTATTAACTATCGGACTATTTCTATTTTGTTTATTATATTTTGGTTTCAGTCCAATTCCAAAAAATCTTGCTGGTATTGAAAGCAAACGAGCAATATCATCAGAAGTGACAGATATCAATAATCTGATTCGAGATGTACAGAGTGAATTGACAAGTAATCAGAAATCTTATTTGATTACGATAGAAAAAGAGATTGAGGGAAGTGAAAATGAGTCAAATAAGCAAGAATTATTAAAGCGACTTTCAGGTAAGTGGTATGAGTATAAGCAACCACATATTGCGGGTTTTTATGCTGAAAAAGTGGCAGAGATAGAAAATACCCCAACTGCATGGTCCATAGTAGGAACTACTTTTGCATCGGCTTTTAAAAGTAAAAGCGAAAAAAAGATAAAAGATTATGCCTTAGCAAGAGCCATAGCTGCTTTTGAAAATGCTATTTCTTTGGAACCTAAGGAAATTCAACATAAAGTTAATTTAGCTTTATGCTATGTTGAAAATCCACCACAGAATAATCCAATGAAAGGTATTTTGCAATTGATTAATCTAAACAAGGAAAATCCAGATAATCCATTAGTTTTAACGAACTTAGGGAGATTGGCTATCCAAACAGGACAATACGAAAAAGCAATTCAACGATTAGAAAGAGCGGTAGTAATTGAGCCAGCAAATAAAACAGCAAATTGTTTATTAGCGCAAGTTTATTCAGAAACAGGTAATCAAGAAAAAGCGGCTTCGTTTTTAGAGAAATGTCAATAAATAAGTAGTCAATATTCAGACAACTTATTTAAAATAAAGATATAATTCAATTCGGATGTCAAGTCTGACCTCTGACAGAAAATTTTAATTTTCGGTCTGGCTTCTGGCTTCTAAAATAAATAATTTTACTAAACTTATAAAAACATTTTTAACATGCCTTGTGGTAAAAAGAGAAAGAGACATAAGATTGCGACACACAAACGTAAGAAGCGTCTTCGCAAGAATCGACATAAGAAGAAGAACCGATAAAATATAAACCATCTTACTTGGTATCAGTGGGTTTATTGAATATCTCAAGGTATAAAATTTATAATTTTTCTTTGTCATTATTGATGAAGGAAAATTATAGATTTTATGCCTTGTTAGGATAAAACAACTCGGGATTAAAGAACTAGGAGGAGTATAATAATGTGATGTGAATAAATAAAATTACTAACTCCAGTAGATTTAATTAGTCAACGAACTAGTTTAAAGATCATCTCTATTAATAGAGATAGGTTTAAGTATTGTATACTATCTACTTTTCTTGGTAATCCATACTGATTAATTATCCTTGAAAGAGGCTGATACATAAGGAATAAGATAACGACCAATAATAAGCCAACTTTGCCTTATTCAATGTAAAGTTATTTATAAAGTTTATAGATTCTTTTCAAAAATCTACTCTATATATTAAACACTCCTGTTCTTAGCACTATTCGCTCTCCTGAGTTTTCATAAATCCACTTTTCAAAAGTGATTTGTTTGACCATTCGTCAAGTATCACATGGTACTATAGCAGTAATCCAAATGAAATTAGTTTGCCCTTAGTTGAAGCAAGCTCTCTCTCGCTATTAAGCGTAGGCAT
>JBGCFJ010000753.1:0-6160 GCA_045106885.1 Saprospiraceae bacterium | reverse complement strand
TGGTTCAGTTTGGATTTTGGATTGGTATAATTTTATTATTCAACATAATCCAACCCCAACAGGTTTTGAAAATGGTCCAGGAAATGCTCATATCAATCCATTACGAGATAAACAGAGAGGGCGTATTTACAAAATGTCTTATAAAAATGGGACAAAAGGGAAGACTTTTAAATTAGATAAATCGAATTCAAAAGGATTATTAGCCGCCTTAAAAAGCGATAATATGCTGTGGCGAAATCATGCCCAACGGCTGTTAATTGAGCGAAATAATACCGATGTTTTAGGTCAATTATTTGCGATTGTTGAGCATCAAAAGGTCGATGAAATTGGCTTGAATAGTCCTGCGATACATGCTTTATGGACGCTACATGGTTTAGGGGTAATGGATGGTTCTCATCAAAAAGCCTTACAAATTGCGAAAGACGCCTTAAAACATCCAGCCGCTGGCGTACGAAAAGCAGCCCTTCAAGTTTTACCTAAAGATTTAACTACATTTGCCGAATTGGCAAAAAATGGGCTTTTTAAGGATAAAGATGCCCATACCCAATTAGCAGCTATTTTAGCCCTACATGATTTGCCAGCGGATGACCGAATTGGCGAGCAATTATATGCCTTAACTGAGGATGAGAAATTAGGTAAAGATGAATGGCTAAACAAGGCGGTATATATTGGATTAGTCAAACATCGAAATAGTTTTATTAAAGCCATTCATAAAAATGAACCTGCTTTAATGACCACTATTCCAAAAGATATCAATCAAGAAATTGACTGGCTTAGCGCCAATTTAGATATTTCAGCTTGGGGAAACATTAAAGTACCTTCTAGATGGAGTGAATCTGGAGCAAATGAAGTGGTTGGTTTAGATGGAGAAGTTTGGTACCATACCACTTTTGAATTAACGGCAGAGCAAGCCAAAGCTAAAAATGAACTACATTTTGGAATAATTGATGAAACAGATTATGTCTATGTTAATGGCAAAAAAGTAGGAGAAACCCTACGGTCTTGGGGCGATACTCGCACTTATCCCGTTAAAAAAGGTATTTTTAAAACTGGGCAAAATGTATTGATGCTAAATGTACATGATTATGGTGGTCGAGGCGGTATTTTAGGCGAAAATGGAAACGCGGTTTACCTGCAATCGGGTAATCAGCAAATTGATTTGGGAGGTCAATGGAAAGTCAAAGTAAATAAAATTTACCGCAGAGATGCTCCCGTTTTTGTCGCAGGTGTAACACCAACCAATCTGTTCTTGAAAAAATATGGGCCTTATGCTACCTTATTAGCCGAAAAACTAGCAGCACAGGCTAATAAACCTGCAGACCAAACGATTACCATCAAGACCATCAAAGATGAAATGAAATATGACTTAAGAGCATTTACTGTGAAGGCAGGAACTTTGGTAGAAATTATTTTTGAGAATAATGATGCGATGCAGCATAACTTATTAGTCGTCAAGCCCGATGCTTTGGCAATTGTTGGAAATGCGGCGGAGATTATGGCAAAAACACCCGCAGGTGTTGCCAAAGGCTATGTACCAGACTTGCCTCAAATTATAGCTTATACTGTTTTAGTAGACCCTGGAACGACTGCAAAATTGCGTTTTGAAGTACCTGAAATAACTGGCGATTATCCTTTTGTTTGTACTTTTCCAGGGCATTGGCAAACGATGAATGGGGTGATGAAGGTGGAATAACTGGTAGAAAAGCCTTTAGGCTTTCCTGTCCAAGACCTTTAGGTCTGTTTTATTGACTAACTAAGATTTTCAAGAAGTATACGCCGACCTGAAGGTCGGTGACGGGAAAGCCTGAAGACTTTTCTACCAGCAAAAAAATAAAGTATGAAAAAAGCATACATCATCGGCACTTGTGATACCAAATACGCAGAGCTAAAATTTGTCAAACAGCTAATCCAAGAAGCAGGATTACCAGCAGCATTAGTAGATGTAGGTACTTTAACGCATGATTTTGAGGTAGATATTTCTGCTAAAACAGTTGCAAATCATCATCCAAATCGAACCGATTTTCTAACAAAAAACGAGGGAAGAGGAGATGCAGTTATAGCAATGTCAGAAGCTTTAGAACAATTTTTATTAAAGCAAACTGATATTGCGGGCATCATTGGTTTAGGCGGTTCTGGAGGAACATCCTTGATTTCTAGAGGATTGAGAGTATTGCCAGTTGGTTTGCCTAAAATAATGGTGTCTACCGTTGCTTCTGGAAATACGGCTCCTTATGTTGGTGCAAGCGATATTTTTATGCTGTACTCCATTACCGATATTGCAGGGATTA
Organism: Saprospiraceae bacterium; assembly: GCA_045106885.1. Taxonomy (GTDB): domain Bacteria; phylum Bacteroidota; class Bacteroidia; order Chitinophagales; family Saprospiraceae; genus JAFMDF01. The sequence goes on along the minus strand of JBGCFJ010000753.1, from coordinate 3,872 downwards.
ATCAAATTTCTAATACCATTTTGGGAAATGCGGCTAATGCTTTGGTTGGGATGATACAACAATCCATTCCAGCCTACGAAGTGACTAAACCAGCAGTAGGTATGACCATGTTTGGTGTAACGACAGCCTGTGTCACCCAAATTAGAGCAGCGATAGAAAAAGACTACGATTGTTTGGTTTTTCATGCAACAGGAACAGGTGGGCAATCCATGGAGAAATTGATAGAGTCGGGTTTTATTACCAAAGTATTAGACCTAACGACCACCGAAGTTTGCGATTTACATGCAGGCGGCATAATGAGTGCAGGTGAAGATAGAATGGGGGCAATTATTCGGCAAAAAATTCCTTATATTGGCTCGGTTGGCGCTTTAGATATGGTTAATTTTGGGGCATTGGCAACGGTGCCAGCAAAGTATCAAAATCGAAATTTATATGTCCATAATTCCGAAGTGACTTTAATGCGAACCAATGTAGAAGAAAATAAAGCGATGGGCAAATGGATAGCGCATAAATTAAACCAAATGGAAGCCCCTGTTCGGTTTTTTATACCTGAAAAAGGCGTTTCTGCTTTATCTGTTGCAGGGCAACCTTTTTATGATGCAGCAGCAGATAAAGCCTTATTTGATACTTTAGAAAAAGAAGTTATTCAAACTGAAAATCGGCAGTTGATTCGATTGCCTTTTGCTATTAATGATGTGTCTTTTTCAAAGGAAATCATAAGCGTTTTTAGGTTATTACATGCTTAGCCATAATTGTAAGTGACGAGGTAGAAATAAAATGTGCCAGAGTACACAGTTATGTTGCCCATCCGAAAGCGGTTCAATTTTAGCGAAATTTCATCTTCTAAGGATTTTTTTAAAACCGCATATAGCCTTGCTACATAAGGCTTTTTTAAGGGTTCTTAGGTGTGTGGCTTTAATTTGATGGAGCAAAATCCTTATATGTTTGTAAAAGAAGATTCTACTGAAAAAAGGTCGATTTTGGAACAGGTGTCGGACACTTATCATCTGTAAATGATTCGATTTTAATAATTAAAACATCTGTATTTTATTAAATCAAAGTGTCCGACACCTTTTTTCAGTAAGACCAAAGAAAGAATAAAATAAATAACTAGTTTTGGTTTTGGAGGGGGGATTAATCCTGAAAGGATTAAACACGAATAGCTCCGTATGAAATGCGGAGGTAGCGTATTATATGATGATTTTCTAACTCTGGAAGAGTTGAACGTGAATTATACCTATTTTATTCATGTTCAACTCTTCCAGAGTTAGGAGATTTGTGAATATTGGTCAAGACCCCCGCATTTTCATACGGGGTTATTTACGCTTAACCCATTCTGGGTTAGTATTTGTACATCAGATTAAAGCCACACCCGTTCTTAGAAGGAAATAAGCACAAATAATATGGCTCAATTTATTCCTGCGTTGTCACTAAAACTAATTATTGAATAGTATCCGTTGGTGTTTCTTTTTTTGCCAACCGATAATAATAAACAATCTTGTTAATCTTAAAAATCATGTCATTCTGTGAGTAGTAGAAAAAAAATCTTAAAGCGTTTTTATAAAATGATAGACAAAGGCATGCCCATCATCGGTGGTGGTGCAGGAACAGGCATTTCTGCCAAATGCGAAGAAGCAGGCGGAATTGACCTCATTGTCATTTATAATTCTGGTAAATATCGGATGGCAGGAAGAGGGTCTTTGTCTGGCTTATTGGCTTATGGAAATGCGAATGAAATCGTTGTGGAAATGGGAAAAGAAGTCATTAATGTAGTGCAAAAAACACCCGTTTTAGCAGGGATTAATGGCACGGATCCTTTTGTGAATTTTGACTATTTTTTACCCCAATTAAAAGCCATGGGTTTTGCTGGGATTCAAAATTTTCCAACAGTTGGGTTAATAGATGGGGTGTTTCGGCAGAATTTAGAGGAAACGGGCATGAGTTATGCGAAAGAAATTGAGGTCATTAAAAAAGCGAGAAAACTAAAAATGCTGACCACACCTTATGTTTTTTGTGCAGAAGATGCCATCAATATGACCAAAGCTGGAGCAGATATTATTGTTTGCCACATGGGATTAACGACCGCAGGGTCAATTGGGGCACAAACAGCTAAGACCTTGAAAAGCTGTGTTGGTTTAATTGATGAATGGGCAGCGGCGGCTAGAAAAATTCGAGAGGATGTCATTATTTTATGTCATGGTGGCCCGATTGCGATGCCTGATGATGCCGCCTATATCTTGAAAAAATGCAAAAATATTCACGGCTTTTATGGCGCAAGTAGTATGGAACGTTTGCCGACAGAAGTAGCTATTCAACAGCAGATTGAAGCATTTAAAGGCATTAAATTTTAAAACTGTAAATAGTTTGGGCTTCCAGTCCGAGTAGGTTAGATTTGAAGGGTTTTCTTATAAAAATGGAAAAACGTTCTTTTTGACAATTTTCAATTTTCAGGTAGTGCTATAAATGTAATGCTATAATATTTTATAAACCCAATGTTTCTTATGGGGTTTACTTAGAAATAGCCTTACAAGTGTACCACTACCAATTTTCAAAAGGGAATAGCCCATCATTTTTGGCTTATAAAACATTACATAGAACCAGCCAAATGAATTTGGCGGTTACATAAGACTCAAGGTATTAACCGCAATATCTCAATGATAATGGTTTTGGAGTCCCTATTATCCAGTAATTCGTCCAAAACATTGGGGCTTTTCGGTTAATACCTAAAGGGACTATTCTCGGTCGGCCTGCTAAGCTATTGATTTATAACTCACAACTCAAACAGATGGATTATTTTATTAAAAAAGACAAAAAGGAAGTAGAAACTTTAGATTGGGGAAATTTAACCCGATTAAGCGGTCCGAAAAAGACCAATGCAAAGGATTTAGTAGTCATCGAAGTAAATATTGCGCCTGGGCAAGGACATGATTTTCATAAACATCCGAAGCAAGAAGAGGTGATTTATGTGGTCAATGGGACAGTAGAGCAATGGGTGGGGCAAGAAAAACAAATTTTAACAGCTGGAGAATCTGTGTTTATACCAGCAGACATGGTGCATGCCTCCTTTAATGTGGGAGACTCGGATGCTCGACTAATTGCTATTTTAGGCCCTTCCGTTGGAGAAGATGGATATGAATTGGTGGAGGTTTATGAACAAGCACCTTGGAATGCGCTTCGGTAGCATGTAGTGCAAAAAATTATAAATCATAATTCATATATCTTAAATCTATCTAAATAAAAACAGGAGGGATTTATAGATAATCAGGTAAAAAACAGCTAATTAGAGTCTGTCCGTAAAGTCGATTTAGTTCCGCTCGTAACCACCAAATTTATTTGGTAGGTTCATAAATTACTGATAGTCAGTATTTTGAATCAGCCAAATAAATTTGGCGATTACGTTAGACACGCAAAGCACAAGTTTACGGACAGACTCTAATTATCCGTTGTCTTCATTTACCCCTTGGTAGAAAATAGACCAACAGATGAATGAAGGCAACGGATTTAACGAACTAGAGAACCGTTTAAATATTTTGGGGCTTATAAGGGATGAGGAAAATAATAACCTACCAACCTGACGGATTCTTTTTCCTTTTAAAGGCATTCAGCAACCCATCCGTTTCACGGTTCAGGAGCTTACACTCCTTCATGCAAGCGGTTCACAAAAGATAAAGATTACCCGAATCTTCCTCTTTTGCTCCTATTAAAATTATTCAACGTAGCAACGGCTATGCTGAATAAGCATCCCATCCGCAAGCGGTTCACAATCAGCGATTGTTCATCTTGCTAAAAGAAAAAATAACCTCGTCATTTCTGGTACATTATTAATTGCCTCATCCCTAAAAAAAACTTGAAATTTTACAAAAAATAAAGGG
>JBGCFJ010000752.1:0-9275 GCA_045106885.1 Saprospiraceae bacterium | reverse complement strand
GATTAAACTATCAACTACTTATGATTTGAACCACTAGTATTATTCAGTCAATTCATCGTTCATCATTTATAATTTATCGTTAAAAGCGATATTTTCTAGTTTGGAATATTTTTTGTCCTAATATTCAAGCGTAGATTCTATCATTCTCTTACCACATTTCCCCATTAACTAAAATGAATTATGCCAAAAGTATTTTTATCCATTGGACTTACAGTTATCTTTATACTTGCTGGTTGTTCTGGCAGTAACCCAATAAGCTCTCTTTCACAATTTGAGCAAACCAATAAATCATATCCTTTAGTGGATAGAGAGCTTTGGGCTCTATTTGAAAAATTTGAAGTAGAGGCAAAAAAAAGAGGTCGAACTATTGACTTAGCCGCTCAAGAAATTCAAGCAACTATTGAAAGTGTTCCCACTCCTCATGTAGGTTTATGCAATCGGACAGCTAATAATCGAATGATTGTTATCGACCAAGATTATTGGGTTACTCGAAGTGATAATAAGAAAGAATTGCTTGTTTTCCATGAATTAGGACATTGTAGCCTTAATTTGGGGCATCAAAAGGACCAAGCAGGTAGTATTTGCAAAAGTATTATGCGCTCAGGTTTAGATGGTTGTATTGATAACTATAATGCCACAAATCGTACTCAATATTTGAACGATTTGTTTGCTATCTTGGATTAATTTAAAACTACACGTCACGAAATCCTTCTATCGTATAACAAATTTTGCCGTATCGAACGGCAAAATTTGTAATGTACAAAGAGTAGATTCTATTTTCATTAGAAAACCCTGCTTAAAACGATAAACCTTACACTTATTTCAAAATCACGGTAAAATCCGCAATATTCCGCGCATAGTCGTCGAATGTGCAGGAAAAGTACAAACATATTCGTAAGCTCCAGGTTCAGACGGCGCTACAAAGTAGAAAATATCTGAACTGCCTGGTACTAAAAGATTAGAATGAAATAAGACCTCATCAGATTCAGGAATATACCCTTTCGCCTGTCCTTGCAAGCCAAGATTATTCGCCAAATCTGCCACTACCGCAACTTTCCCTGGTTTAACAATCGCTACATTATGCATCATATCGTCGGGGTTATTTAAGACAAATTTTACTTTTTGACCTGCTTTAACGGTTAATTCTTTTTCTACATATTTCATCCCAGAAGTCGTATTTAAAGTCAAGGTTACATCTGGGCCATCAAACCAACTAGAAGGCATTTCGGTTACTCTTTTATCACTTACTAAATTAACAGCAGGTACGATTGCATCATGCCCTACATGGGCAGAATGGTCATGTGTTCCGCCGCCAGGAATTTCATTTAAGGTATAATAACCAAAATCATGTAGTAATTTTTTGCCTGCTTTATTTTTGATGCCTTCCGCTTTAATTTCGTTGATGTATCCTGCTCTTAATCCTTCTACAAATAGTTTCGCTGTCCTTCCATCTTGTGATAAACTTACTTTATAAACCGTCCTAACTTGTAAATCTGTTACAGGACTACCATAAACATGATGGTATTTATAAGTAAAATCATTGACCGAATAAGAAGCGGGGTCAGCAGCAGTTGTTCTATTTACAGGTTCGGTAAATTCAATATCAAAACCATCTTTGGTCGCTTTAATCGTTTTCATTTCAAAAGGGGCTTTTCCATTATACACCAACCTTTCCAGCGCATAAGAAGACTTTCCCGTTGATGCCCATCCACGGTTGGTTTGACCTACAAAAATGCTATTATCTGGGCCCCATTCCATTCTTAAAATACCAGAAGCAAATCCTGCTCTAAAAGGAAAACAAACACCCTGATAAACCCCATTAATTTTTTCCTGAAAGACCCGCATAATTTTGCTATGTCCTTGGTCAGCTACTAATAATTGTCCTTCAAAAGGGCCAAATTGGTTATTATTAACCACTAAAATATCTGAGGTAGAAATCCCCATTAAGGTATGAGGAAACCAAACACTAGGTGGTTTAATCCCTTCTTTTTGCTTTGAGTATTCGTAAAGCGTATAGCCCATTGTATCCACAATGTCTTCAAACTTAATTTTTACTGGTGAACCCGCTTCTTGTGACCACTTTAAGCCTTCTGGATTGCCTGCAAAATCTCCTTTTTCTAAATGCGTCATTCTACCAGACCCAACCCAATCACCTTGATTTTCCGTATAAAAAACATCTCCCTTGGCATTTAAGCCAAAACCAGCGGGGGAACGCAAACCTGTTGCAATGGGGGTCATTTCACCTTCTGGGGTAATATGTAATAACCATCCACGCCATTTCGAGCCACTTTCTCCTCGACCAATCCAACCTAAATTTAAAGTCACCAACATATTTCCATCGGGCAAAAATTCAGGGCCATAAGAATATTCATGGTAATTTCCATTTAATGGCCAGCTATAAATAGTCTCATATAAATCGGCTCTACCATCACCATTTTTGTCTTGAATTTTGGTTAATTCTGCTCTTTGTGCCAAATAATAAGCCCCATTTCTAAAACCTAACCCAAGTGGTTCGTGCAAACCAGAAGCAAAGCGGGTAAATTCAGGTTTAGCACTTGACGGATTTTTAATCGTCCATAAATCTCCTCTTCGGGTCGTCACCCCTAAAGTACCTTTATCATCAAAAGCTAATCCACCTACTTCTAAAATAACATCTGCTGGAATTGGTACTTTTTTAATGGAATAATATTGGTTTTCTTGTTTAATATTATTTTTCTGCGCCACAAGTCCGATTGGAACTATCAATAACAAAATGGCGAGTAATTGTTTGATTTTCATATTTTATAATTATGTGGAAGTTTAAGAACGAAGTTTTCACCAGTTTAACAACATTGTCAGTTAGGCTACTCGTCTAAAGTTGAACACTCAAGTTTAGGACAGACAACGGAAAATCTATATTTTCCGACGCTTGGAGCAGCGAATATAGATTCGCTGTTGTCGAATATGTCCAAGCTTAGACGGGTAGCCGTCAGTTAGCTTAGCAACTTGACCGACAATGGATAAAGGATATTTCTAAACCCCTTAATCATTTTCTCATCTATTCATTTACTCATTGAGAACTTACTACCAATGAATAGTATATTGAATCTTATCTTCAATTTTAACCAATAATTCCTTATTATCTCTAAGCAGACAGTCCTTCCCTTCTATGTAATAATTGCCATCTATATTGTATAAGCCATTTGGTAATAAGCTTATATTTTCACCGACGGCTAATCGGATATATAAATTAGTTTCCGTTCCTGTTTTCGCAATTGTTCTTTGCAAACTTTTCCCATCAGCAGTTGGCAATATTTCGTCCTTAAATTCGGCTGATTTATAATGATACTTAAAAGTTGGTCGATTATTTTCATCCACTTCATATCCTTTAAACTTAAAATCATCTGGAACAAAACTCGGCCAAGCAGCAGTTTCATTCCGCAAAGCAGCAATAGGCAAGCCACCTGTCAAATCAATAGACATGTTCATTGGGTCTAAACGTTGAGGTTCTCCTCTATCTCGCCACATTTCAGAAACATCTGCAAACTTTCCTTTCCATGTTTTTATTAAATTGGGCGCTCGCAAATCATAACTATAATGCACACCAATTGGGTCACCAATCGTTAGTACATTTGTCTTTTTCTCTCCTTTATGATTGACAAAAGCCCTCAACATTTCTGGTTCTTTGGGTGCTTCAATCAAAATGGGTGTTTTGTTTTGATTCCAAGATTGATAAGGAGATTCAGAAGCCAATAATTGCTTGATAATACCAGGCCCTTCATACTCAACTGTTAAGGCAGTTCCCCAAACTTCTTGGTAAAAGGTTTGGGTAAAATCATGTGTTCCTTTAGTTAAATTGATGATACCACTCTCTTCTCCGAATCCAGGACTGCCTTCATTAAAAACAACAGATTCTCCATCAATTAGCAGTTCTCCACCATCATCAATTAAAGTAGTAAATAAATAATCACCTGCAACAGGTACAGCCAATTTCCCTGTAAATCTTAGTCTAAATCCATCTGATTGGTCACTTGCCTTTTTGACATCTAAAGAATCAACTTTCCCAGTTTTCGTTGCCGTCAATTTGGTAAAATCAGGTAACTTATCATCTTTTCCATCAAAAAATTCATAGGATAACTCTTTCAATTCCAATCGGTCTAAAGTGTATGCTTTATATTTAATGTTTTTAAACGCAACTGCACCGTGGTCTCCTTGAATAAATAAAGGACCAGTCGCCGCTTCTTCTGGAAAAACAGGGCCTCTAGTCGGTCCAGTTAACTCCACATTATCATGGATAAGGAAACCATTTTGATAGACCTTTTTAAAAATGGCATTTTTAATTTTCTGCCCCTGTTCGTCAAAGCGAGGCGCTTGGAATTCTATTTTAAAATGTTGCCACAAACCAGGTGCTTTACTCGCATTCACATTCGGTGCTTTTCCCTCAAATCCTTTTTTACCCTCTGGTTGAGTATCGTCCCATCGTTGATAAATACCGCCGCAATCCTCAGAGGTAGCCTGCTCTTTTCCCCAACTATCTAAAATTTGCAATTCATAACGACCTTGTAAATAAATACCAGAATTTGACCCTTTGGGAACTAAAAAGTCAATTTCTAAATCCAAATCGCCATGTTCCCAAGTCGTCATAATATTTCCTTTTGCATCAGCAATTGGTTTATTAACTAGCAGACCTGAGCCATTTGTTAACTCCAGCGATTGGTCGGTCTGCCAATCCGCATAGACCTCACCAACTATTTGCCAATTTTGTTGAGTTGCTTGAAAAGCACTTAAATCATCCAAGGATAAAATGGACATGGGTAAAGTTTTCGGAGTTTCTTGTTCGGTAGTCTCCGATTCTTCTATTATTACAGCAGGGTCATTTTGGCAAGCAAAAATCAATAAAAGGAAGAATAAATATAGGTTTTTCGATAGCTTCATTTTTACATGCTTTGTTTTGAAAAATTGAGCGGAGTAAAAGTAGAAAAATCAAACTAGAAAACATAATTAAGTAAGTCTCTAAATAAATTTCAACTTCAAACACAACTTCAATTTCAAAGCCTGCTCTGGTAATCTCCCGAGTTTGAACCACCTTCGGCGGAAATTTTGAGGTTGAATTTGAGGTGGAGGTTGAAATTTAAAAATTATCGACAATTCTTTGGTTTTAAAATTTGTGGTTCTTTGACAAATCCCTCCGATGAATCGGAGGGATTTGTCAGAGAATCAAATTTGTTAAGCGCCTTATGCAATCAGCCCTTCAGGTTGTCCGAGAACGCTCGATTGAATAAGTCTTTATATGACTAAAAATAAGTAGTAGGTTTACTAGATTTTGAAAATCTAGCAAATCTTCCCCTTTCAACCTTCCTCCCTTATTATTACCTTTGTCCCATGAGAATAGACATCGTATCTGTACAGCCAAATTTACTAAAAAGTCCATTGGAACATTCTATTATGAAACGAGCACAAGACCGTGGGTTATTAGAAGTCGTCATACATGACTTAAAAGATTTTGGCTTAGGAAAAAACCGACAAGTAGATGATTATCAATATGGTGGTGGCGCAGGCATGGTGATGATGTGTGAACCTATTGCCAATTGTTTCGACCAATTGAAGGCGGAAAGAAAATATGATGAAATTATTTATTTAACCCCTGATGGCACTCGGTTAAATCAATCCATTTCTAATAGATTATCCCTTTATGAAAATCTTTTATTCTTATGTGGGCATTATAAAGGAGTAGATGAACGGATTCGACAGGATTATATAACGATGGATATTTCTATTGGTGATTTTGTCTTGTCTGGTGGAGAATTACCCGCAGCGGTTTTAGTCGATTCTATTGGCCGATTGATTCCAGGTGTATTAAATGATGAAACGTCCGCTTTATTTGATTCTTTTCAAGATGATTTGTTAGCGCCACCCGTTTATACCAGACCAGCTGATTTTAGAGGCAAAAAAGTACCTGATGTTTTATTAAGTGGGCATGCTAAAAAAATTGATGATTGGCGAGAGGAACAATCTTTTCAACGAACAAGGGAACGACGACCTGATTTGTTGAATGAGGAATAATTAATGATGAATGATAAACGATGAATGATGAATTCGTCAAAATTTAACTACTAAAAAAGTAAGTAATGAAAATTTACCATAATCCAAGGTGCAGTAAAAGTCGCCAAACGCTCAATCTTATTAAAGAAAATGGCGTCGAGCCTGAAATTGTCCTTTATTTAAAAACACCGCCAACTAAGGAAGAATTGCAGATCTTAATCAAACAGTTGACTATCCAACCTTCTCAATTATTAAGAAAAGGGGAAAAAATCTACAAGGAACAATTCAAAGGAAAAGAGATGGCAGAAGAAGATTGGATTGATATTATGATTGCCCATCCGAAATTAATAGAACGACCGATTGTTGTAAAAGATGGAAAAGCAGTTTTGGGAAGACCACCAGAAAATGTACTGGATTTGATGTGACTTTAAATGCAGCTCATTGGTCTTAAAAAGGAATATCTTCTCTCATTTTATCCAATTAAAAAATAGCTATTGCATAAAGTATTCTTTAGTATAGGCGGAAATCTTGGTAATAGGCAAGCAAATCTAGTTACAGCAATTACTGAAATAACTAAAAAAGTAGGTGCCGTTTCATCTATTTCTTCTATTTATGAAACTAAAGCTTGGGGTGTCGAAAATCAACCAGATTTTCTCAATCAAGTCTTATTAGTAACAACCAAATTATCTCCAATGGAAACGTTGGAAACCGTATTGAATATTGAGCTAGAAATGGGGCGAGTCCGAGCACAAAAATGGTATACTAGAATTATAGATATTGACCTATTATTCTTTGACAATCAGGTAATAAATAGCAAAAAATTAACGATTCCTCATCCTTTTATCGCCAAGCGAAATTTTGTCTTAGCACCTTTAGCAGAAATTGCACCTGATTTCATCCATCCAATCTTACAAAAATCTATAAAAGAACTTTATAAAAAATCACCAGACCCTTTAAAAGTAGAAGTCATTAAAAGTCGGCAGTAGGCAGTGGGCAGTACAGGCTAACCGTTAATGCGTTTTTTTTTTTTTATATTACGCCGCAAGACATTTATTTGGTAGGTTCTACACGAATGGATGGTCAGGGTATGACATAGAACCAGCCAAATAAATTGGAACTGTAAATTATTCGTTGATTTTGGAATCCTGAAAGGGATTCAACATAAATAACCCCGTATGAAAATGCGGGAGGGTAGGTGATAAAGTAACTCCCAATCCTAAAGGGATTGAACGTGAATTTATTATATTTTTCACGTTCAACTCTTTCAGAGTTGGGAGGTTTCGTAGATTGTATCCTCATTTTCCACCGCATTTGCATACGGGGCTATTCAAGTTCAACCACTTCGTGGTTATTTATCAACCGATAATTTACAGTTCCAATAAATTTGGCGGTTACGTACGATGCAAACACCATTAGCCGTCAGCCTGAGTAGGCAGTGGCAATAAAGTCTTTGATTTTCAAACTTGAAATTTTGTGCAAACACAGTAATCAAACAGCATCAGAAAATTACCAATCCAAAAATCACTAAGCTACACTCGTCAAATCTCCGTGTTCTCTATGAACTCCGTCCCTCCGTGGTAAAAAGCTAAACTATACTCATCAAAAACGCTGTGTATTCCACACCTTCCGTAGTAAAAAATAGACTACCAGTTCTCAAACTAAATAAGTCCCATTCTTCTCTAACCGCACCAGTTTTTGTCGATACAAACTCCCCAAAGCTTTTTTAAAGGACTTTTTACTCATTTGCATCTTTGCCATAATTTCTTCTGGACGGCTTTTATCCGTTAAAGTCATAAAGCCTTGATTCATTTTCAAGTAGCCCAAAACTTTAGCCGCACTTGGTTCAATATTAGGTAAACCTTGGGCTTGTAAGCTCACATCCAATCTATTATCATCCCTTACCTTTTTGATATAGCCTTTTATCTGGTCGCCTAATTCTAAATTTTGAAAAATTTCATTTCTATAAATCAGTCCTCGGTGTAGATTATTAATAATCACATTAACCCCTAAATCAGTGGGTTCTGCGATTAATAAATTAACTGCCTCTCCCTCTTTCACCGTCAATTCTTCATTGCTTAAGTACTTAAATATTTTAGCCGAAGCGACCAATCTATCAGATTCCTCATCATTATACATATAAACAATATAGGAATTGCCCTCCCGCATTTTCAATTTTTGCTCTTTAAAGGGGACAAATAAATCTTTCTCTAAGCCCCAATCCAAAAAAGCCCCAATGTTATTGACTTGATTCACGATTAAGCAAGCAAACTGATGTAATTCTATTTTAGGTTTAATCGTTGTTGCGACAATCCTGTCTTCTGAGTCGGTATAAACAAAAACAGAAATTTCATCTTCCAATTTCATCCCATTCGGTATGTATTTATTGGGCAATAATACTTCATCACCTTCCGCATCTTCTAAATAAATCCCTTGTAATAATTGTCGCTTTGCGGTTAAAGTGGAGTAAGTTCCTAATGGAATCATTGTTATTTTTTAATGATGAATGATGAACGATGAACGATGAATTCGGCAATTAATATACAATTCATCGTTCATCATTTATCATTTATCGTTCCTATTAAAATCTTATTTTAAGTAGTTCATTTCCCTTCGTCGTCCTTCCGAAACGTTTAGTATCCCCATCTTGCAGATGCAAAACATTGGATTGTTTTGGAAATAATTCCATAAAGTAATTGGCTTCTATTTCAGCAGTATTCCAATTTATCGGGCAATTCATTTCAAAGGTTAATTCGTAAACTTCGGCTGCTTTTTCACAATTACTAAGTTGAAAATCTAAGGCCTTTTTATTTACCTCGCATATAAATCCTTTTTTAAAATAACGATTGATATAATTTTCATAATCACTACAAAAAGTTTCCTTTTCCCTAATCGCTTCGTAACCAAACTTATTTTGCAAAACACTCTTTAAATCATCGGTAAAAACACGCATATAAAGGTCTGCCGTTTCTGCCCCTTTTTCATGTTGAATTTTAATCACACTAATATAAATAGCATGGTCCTCTGGATTTTCAACAAAAGTAAATCCTAGACAACTTATCATTAATAATGCAAAAAAAATCCCTCTGATACTCATAGTTGTTTTTTTGCAAAAATACAGCAAATAAATCGGATGCAACATGAATCTTTTAGTATTTTCTTAAAACCATACACTTTTACTAAGGCAAAGTGGAGAAAATAATTAGCCAGTTAGGCTAGTCAATTTTTCTTCTAAGGAATTCAAAAAATGCTTGCAT
>JBGCFJ010000751.1:0-9987 GCA_045106885.1 Saprospiraceae bacterium | reverse complement strand
GGTTGGTTGTGATGTATAAATTAGAAGTGGGGAGTGGGAGGTAGGTTAGAAAATATATAACAAAAACTATGCTAGATTAGTGAACATTTCTTTTTTCTTTATTTTTAGATTTATGCGTAATTTTTAAAAAAGTGTAACCTTTGGTATTTTTTTTGCAATAGAAGAATTGAAAGTAAGTCTTCCTCCCTTATTTTTTTCCCTCATTTCTTTAATGATATGGTATTTATTCTTAGTTGATTTTTTGCTTGGCGGCTTTTCTCTTAGTAAATGCACCTTAGGAACTTAATATATCAAATATTATTATGGTAGTGTAATTTAGCATTACCAAAAATGCAAATTCGCTTAATTATCTAAAGGCATGGCCAATCTATTAAAACAGTACTGGGGAAATTATGCTGCGTGGGGAACCTCTAATGCTTATGTAGAACAAGAGAATGCCAAAATTAGGTTGATGAATAAGGCCTATATTTTTTGTTTGATTGGCTTTTCAATTTCTTTTTTACTGCAGGTTTTTACAGGGTATATTGACAATGCTTTTCTAGGGCCTTTTATGCCTATGCTTGTTTTTGCTGCGCTACCATTTTTGAGTTATTGGAATCGACCTAAACTAGGTTGGCATATTGCCAGTATTATTATACCACTAGGCATTACGTTTGCTGCTACTCAAAGACCTATCCTTTATGCTAATTATTTAATTTATGGAACAATTACTTTTTTGTTAATTTATCTGCATGATGATAACAAGAAAATTCAATTAGGTCATTTAATATTTACTTCCTTAAATGTAATTGCTTTTGCCTTTCTTTCTCAAGATAATCCAACTTCGACACTTGAAGAGAAACAGTTTCCTATTGGAATAAATATAACGATTATCTTAATAGCATTAATTGCTAACTACTTAATTAGTTATGCTACTTTTTTTTATAGAAGAAATAGAGAAAAAGAATTAGGACGAGTTATTTCTTTAAAAAATGCTGTATTGAATGCAACCAAAGATGCGACTTTAATTGTTAGTCGTAAAGGGAAAATTACAGGATATAATAGAAAATATATTGAACTGTGGGAATTAGAAACGGAGGTAATGGATGGAAATATCAAAAGAATTGTTGAATCAAATTTATCAAAATTAATAAATAAGGAAGAAATAATAGCAGGAATAAAAGCCATAGAACAAAATCCTTCTTTGGAAACTTTTCATGTTGCTCATTTATTAGATGGTAGAGTAGTAGAATGCCATACTCAACCTCAAATTTATGAAGGACGAATTGTCGGAAGAGGTTATAATTATAGAGATATTACAGAAAAACATAATGCTAATAAAAAATTGGCTGTAAATGAAAGTCTATTTCGAAGTTTTTTTGAAGATAGCCCTTTAGGAATTGCCTTATTAGACAATTTGGAAGCACCTTTTCATAATGTCAATCAGAAATTTTGCGATATGTTTGGCTATACTTCGGAAGAAATTAGTGAATTGAAATTGGCGGATATTTGTAGTCCAGATTACCTTGAAAACCATGTAAAAGAATATGATTCTTTTTCTAAAAATGGACAGGACACCTTTTCTTTATTAAATAAATACCGAAATAAAACAGGTGAAGTATTTTGGGGAAATGTAAATTTCTCTACCTTAAGAAATGAGCATGGAGAAAAGATTGGCGAGATAGTAATGGTTGAAGATATCAACGAAAAGAAATTACAAGAAGAAAAAATTAAAAACCTAATCATTGAATTAAAATTATTGAATGAACAACTAGAAAAAGAGGTGAAAGTTCGGACGGTAGATTTGCAACAATCTAATTTAGAACTGCGCCGATCTAATCAAGATTTAGAACAATTTGCTTATATTGCTTCTCATGACTTACAAGAACCCTTGAGAATGGTCGGTAATTTTGTTCAGCTATTAGAGAGACAATATCAAAATAAAGTTGATGAAGAAGGCAAAGAATATATTAAGTATATTGTGGACGGAGTGAATAGACTGTCTAAATTAATTCAGAACTTATTGAAATATTCTAGAGTTGGCCGGAGAGAGTCTGCCTTGAGAACCATCAATTTGGGAAGAATAGTAGAAGCTAAATTATTTGGACTTAAACGAAAAATAGAAGAAACAGGCGCTACTGTTATTATTTCTGATATGCCCAGTGAAGTTTATTGTGAACCGGACCAAATAGGCATAGTATTTTATAATTTAATGACTAACGCCATTAAATTTAACACCTTAGCACCTAAAATCGAAATTGGTTTTGAAGATAAACCAGAAGCCTTAATGTTTTTTGTTAAAGACAATGGAATAGGTATAGATAAACGATACGAAACTAAAGTTTTTGAAATATTTAAACGATTACACCGAAGAGAGGATTATGAAGGTACAGGTATTGGCTTGGCACTTTGTAAAAAAATTATAGCTCGACACGGTGGAAAAATTTGGTTTGAGTCTGCTATAAATGAAGGAACAGAATTTTATTTTACCATAAGTAAAAGCCTAATAAATGAGAAATATGTACCACTCGATTCAAATCTTGTTGGTTGAAGACAATGAAGGAGATATTGTGCTAATCAAAAAAGCCTTTTCTGATGCTAGACTTGCAAACAAAATTAATGTTTGTAGAGATGGCCAAGAAGGGTATGAATTTTTGAAAAAAATAGGAGAATATAAGGATGCACCTACACCTGATTTGATACTCTTGGATATTAATATGCCAAAAGTGACTGGTTTGGAATTGTTAGAAATGATTAAAAAAGATGATGCTTTAAAAATCATTCCAGTAATTATATTGACCACTTCGACTTCTGAAGAGGATATTCTAAAGAGTTATGAATTGCATGTAAGTAGTTTTGTTCAAAAACCAGTAGAATTTATTGAATTTTTGGATGCCATTCAACAAATTCAAGATTACTGGTTTTCCATCGTTAAGTTTCCCCCTAAATTGGCCTACTCCTAATTTAGAACAGTGGGTATATTTTTATATTGATAAATGTAAGTTTAGATTATTAAGTCTACAAAGGATGAAGAAGTCTGGGGTGAAGGGATATTAACATTGAATTAGGAAAATTAAACTAATAGTTAATATCTATTATCACTATAAGGAACGCAACCAATTGTATACGTCGTAATCAAATTATTACCTTGTCACTCTTAACTTTGTAATAATGACACATAGAGAAGATTACACCATTACACATTCAGATACAATTAGTAAAGATAAAATACTTTTAATTGAGGATAATCTAGGTGATGCTCGATTGGTTGAAATATTATTAGAAGAATCCGATTTAGTGCAATGTGATATTATCAACAAAACTAGCTTAGCTGATGGTATGGAACTCTTGGAACGGGGCGAAGAATTTGGCGCTATTTTGTTGGATTTATATTTACCTGATAGCCAAGGTTTTGAAACTTTAGAGCAATTATTGGACCGCTTTCCTAATAATAATGTAATCGTTTTAACTGGTTTAGCAGATAAAAGTATTGGACTCAATGCAGTAAAAGCTGGGGCACAAGATTTTTTAGTCAAAGGCGCTTTTGATACAGAGTTATTGGCGAAATCTCTTCGTTTTTCTATTGAACGAAACAAAGTTATTAAACGACTAGAATTGACGCAAAGTATTGCGCATATCGGTCACTGGGAATGCTCAAAAGGAGAAGAACTTTTTACTGCTTCTGATGAATTGTATCGAATTTTTGGGTTGCCTACTACGACCAATTATAAATATGCGGATATACAAAATGAGCATAATTTATTTTACTTTTTTAATGATATACATCAACAAACGCTAACCAACGGAGAGGTTAAAAGAGATGTAAAGATAAAGGTGCCCAATCTTGGAGAGCGGCACATGTTTATGCTCTGTACAAAAAAGAAATCTGGAGAGAATGGTCACGAAGTTCAGGGAATTGTACAGGATATTACGGGAAGAAAAAGGGCAGAAGATGGTTTAATAAAAAGTAAAGAACGGTATCAAGAAATTTTTACCCAATCTAAAGATGCTATTTATATCTGTACTTTTGAAGGGAAATTTATTGATTTTAACCAAGCTACGGGCGAATTATTTGGTTATACTTCTGAGGAATTATTCCAATTAAAAGACCTGCATGAATCTTATTATACAGCTGAAAAGAAAAATGAATTTCTATTAAAATTAAAGGTTAAAAAATCTATTAAAGATTTTCCTATTCAAATAGCAAATAAACGAGGAGATGTAAGAACTTGTTTATTGACCGCCAATTTGTTGGTAGATCAAGATTTTGTCGGATATAACTGTATTATCAGAGATATAACAGAGCGAATTCAAGCGGATAAATTGCGAAAAGCAAGAGATTTATCTGCTCAATCCGCTAAAATGAAGGAGCAATTTATTGCGAGTATTAGTCATGAAATGCGTACACCCATGAATGCTATTTTGGGGATGAGTAACATTTTGATTGATATGGGCTTGGCGGGCGAAGAATTGAACCTCGTTTCTTCCATTAAGCAATCTTCTGAGATTTTATTGGGTATAGTTAATGATATTTTGGAGATTTCTGCGATGCAGAACCAGAAAATCGTTTTTGAAAATAATAATTTTGATTTGTATGAATTACTAGACAATTTAGTCAATGTCATGCAATATAAGGCCCAAGAAAAAGACCTTTATTTTGAGGTGATTTATGGAGAAGATATTCCTCAATTTTTAGTAGGTGATAAATTAAGATTGAATCAGGTATTGTATAATTTAGTGGGGAACGCCATTAAATTTACAGATGATGGGTTTGTAAAAATCTATGTTAAGAAATTATATGATATAGCGGATGGGGCGCAATTACAGTTTTTAGTGGAAGATTCTGGAATTGGTATAGCCAAAGACAAAATCGAAGCAGTCTTTGAATCCTTTACTAGAATTCGGTCTAAAGATAGAATTTTTGAAGGAACAGGACTAGGTTTATCTATATGTAAGAATATCGTAGAGCAACAGGGCGGTAAAATTGACGCTACTAGTGAATTTGGTACAGGGTCTAAATTTTTCTTCGATTTAATTTTCGAAATAGGAAAAGCCGATTCTGATATTGATTTAGGAGATGGGGAAGAAGAGGTAATTATAGATGAAGATGCTGCTTTCAGCTTATTACTTGTCGAAGACCACAAAATGAATCAATTGGTTGCCAAAAAGACTTTGACTCGAAAGTGGAAGAATATGAAATTGCAAATAGCTGGAAATGGAAAAATTGCCATTGAAAAGTTAGAAAAAGAGGAGTTTGATATTATTTTGTTGGATATTCAAATGCCAGTTATGGACGGTTATGAAACGGCAAAATATATCAGAGAAGAGATGCCAGAAAAAATAGCCAATTTACCGATTTTAGCAATGACTGCTCATGCTCATTTAGCGAGAGATAATAAGTTTGCTGAATTTGGTATGGATGATTGTGTGTTAAAACCTTTTGTTCCAGAGGATTTATTTAAGAAAATTACGATTTATTTGAATCTATAGAATATTAATTTTACGATTTAGCGTACTCACGGATATAAGTGACGAGGTAGAAATAAAGTGTGCCAGAGTACGCAGTTATGCTGCCCATCCGCAAGCGGTTCAATTTCAGCGAAATTTCATCTTCTAAGGATTCTTTAAAAACCGCATATAGCCAAGCTACATAAGGCTTTTTTAAGGGTTCTTAGAAGATGAGCTTGCACCGCAAGTGAACCGCAAAGCGGATGGGATGCTAAAAGAACAATGCCTGCCCCGATTCATCGGGGTAATGTGGCTCAATTTATTCCTGCGTCGTCACTAAGCATAATAATCCGTTGAATAGTCAATTAATTGGGAGGAATAGATTCCCAACGGATAGGCTACTCAACGGATTTTTTGCTTTGAATTAACTAATTTTATATCCTCTTCGCCCTTTGCCCTCATGCCCACAACTAAATACTTCTAAATCATTCTTGAAAAATTGGGCTAAATTCAACTAACCTTTTTAATTTTGTGCCTTCTTTTAAAGAATATGTTTCTTGAAACGATTATTTCACGGGATTTATCAAAGAATCAAAAATTAATATAATCATGACTTTAACACAATTACAAAAGAGATATCAACAACTAAAAGACCAAGGACTTAATTTGGATATGACGAGAGGCAAACCTAGTCCAAAACAATTAGATTTGAGCTTGCCAATGCTTGGACTAGTAGGTGCAGATAATTATACTTCTGACGAAGGTGTTGATTGTCGGAATTATGGTGGGCTAGATGGTTTGAAAGAGGCTAAAGCTTTGTTTGCCGAATTTTTAGAAGTAAAAGAATCAGAAATAATTATTGGTGGAAATAGTAGTTTGGCGTTAATGCATGATACGGTGGTGAATGCGATGCTTCATGGTTTTACTGACGAGGGCCCTTGGATTCATCAAAAGCCAAAATTTATTTGCCCTGCTCCTGGTTACGATAGACATTTTAATATTTGCCAACATTTAGGGATTGAAATGATTCCTGTTGCAAATAATTCAGATGGCCCAGATATGGATAAAGTAGAGGAGCTAGTGGCGAATGACCCTGCTATTAAAGGAATCTGGATTGTGCCTAAATATGGAAACCCAACTGGAGGAATCTGTTCTGATGAAGTAGTGAATAGGTTGGCTACTATGAAAATAGCGGCTACTGATTTTAGAATTTTTTGGGATAATGCTTATACCGTTCATCACTTGAATGCAGAAAAACCATCCTTGATAAATATTTTAGAAGCTTGTCGAGCTGCGGGTAATCCAAATAGAGTCTTTTTATTTGGTTCTACTTCTAAAATCACTTTTGCTGGAGCTGGTGTAGCAATGATGGGAGGAAGTGAAAATAACATGGATTGGGTGAGGTCGAATATGAAATTGCAAACGATTGGTTCTGATAAATTAAATCAATTGAGACATATCCGATTTTTCAAGTCTATGGATGCAATTCATCAACACATGGCAAAACATGCGGCTATCCTTCGACCTAAATTTGATATGGTTTTATCTGTTTTAGATAAAGAACTTGGTGGGACAGGAATGGCGGATTGGAATAATCCTGAAGGGGGTTATTTTATTAGTTTAAATACAAGACCTAATCGGGCTAAAAAAGTGGTTCAATTGGCGGCGGCGGCTGGTGTGAAGTTAACGGGTGCAGGTGCTGCTTTTCCTCGTAGAAACGACCCACAAGATAGAAATATCAGAATTGCTCCTTCTTTGCCTGCTATTGGAGATTTGGAAAAAGCTACAGAAATATTAGCTGTTTGCATCCAACTGGCAGATATGGAAGGATAGTAAATGCTCAATGTACCAACGAGTTCATTCGACGGGTACAGATAAAAAGCTACTGAAATTTCTCTATACTATAAATCCCAAAGGAATTGAACTTGAATAGCCCCGTCTGTAAATGAGGGATGGTTCTAAAAAGGTTTAAATTTTCTTACTCTGAAGGAGTTGAACGTAAAAAACATAACAAATTCAAGTTCAACTCCTTCTGAGTTGGGAGGTTTTGGAAGAATAATCACTATTTTCCCGCATTTACATACGGGGCTATTCGTGTTTTACCCTTTCAGGGTAATTTTAGAGAAAACGAAAAAAATAACCTACGTAAATTCGTGGGGCTGGACAATTCGTGGGGTTAACAAATTCGTGGGGAATTAAAGAGCGAGCGGACAAGAAAGATTTGTCCTATCAACTAGAAGCAGCACAGTCTTGGCGGAAAATAACAGATGCTTAGAAGGGTATTTTGACGAATTAATCAATGGCTTTATCTTAAAAAATACCCTATAATCTTTGTGGTTTTAATTTTGGGCTTATATTTGTACCATTACTATTGTTTTAAATCAAACCTTTTTCAAATGAAAAACTTAGCATTTTTAAAGTATGCTTTTTATGCCCTTTTTGCATTGACTTTTCTTTATAGTTGTGGTGGTGGTTCTGGTGAAGTAGAATATGAAGAAGTAGTGCTACCAACTCAAGGTTTAATTACTGTGGTTAAAGAAGTCCAAACTGACTTGTTTAAAATTGATGATGAAATTACGATTCCTGATACTTCTGGTAGTTTAATTATTGCTAATTATTTAGACACGACTTCTGATACTTTTACTTTAGCGCAAGCTAGATTAATGGAACAGACTGGTTATGTTGGTAGAAGTGGTTCTGTAATGCAAGCAGCTTCTTACGGCTTATTCGGGTATATGATTGCTCGTAACATGGGCGGGTTTGGTAGAAGTGCTGCTAGACGGCCTCAACCTGGTGCCTACACTAGTAAGAAAGCTTATGATAAAACCACTAAAAATGCAGGCCAATCTTTAAACAAGACAGCTTCTAGAACTCGTCGAGCAAAACCTAGTGCTGGTAAATCAGGCTATGGCAGCAGCAGTCGGTCAACTCGGTCTTTTGGTGGTTAATCGACCTCTTTTAGTTTGAATTACAGAAAACTGATTTTTTACCCCAATTATACATTTAAAACCTGCTCGATTCACAGCATTTGAGCAGGTCTTATATTGTCGTAAATATATATTATTTAATACTGTTTATAGTTACGACTTTCTTAGTGACGGAATTAATTTTCTTAAATATTCAAGTAGAATAATTTCGGGAATAATTGTTGAATTGATGTATTGCTATATTGTTGTGCAGCACTGGTATTACGATAACAATCGTAACAATCTAACAATTATGCTTTAGTACTTACCTCCTAATAAATTAAATTTCATTTCGTGGATAACAGACTCATTTATACAGAAGCCCTTTACTCAAATGTGATTAAAAGAGAAGGGCTAGATTGGTTACAAGCAGGAGAAAACGAAGAATACTTAAGTAATGTTTTTGTTCGTATTTCTAAAAAAGAATTGGCGGCCTTTCAAGAAGCGGCAACGGAACTAACTAAATTAGGCTTAAAAGCGGCAAAACATATTGTTAAAAATGAATTATGGGAAGACGCAGGGATTCCCGAAAATGCGATTGATATTGTCAAATACTCCATGAAATACGACCGAGATATACACCTCCTGAATCGCTTTGATTTTGCGGGTGGTATTGACGGTATTCCTATCAAATTATTGGAGTTTAACGCCGATACTTGTTCTTTAATGCCTGAAACAACGATTGTACAGGAAGAACATTGGATTCAAGAACAGTATAAATTATCCGAAAAACCTTTTAATGAGTTGGTCAATTCTTTGGCAGAGCATTTTGAAAAAATACTCAAACTTAATCCTAAAAAAGATAAGACCCTGTTAATTTCTACTTTGGACCATGAGGAAGATTTATTGAATGTAGAAGTCATTTTAAAAGCAGCAGAAAAAGCAGGTTTTGAAGATGTGCAATTGATGCCATTAGATAAAATCATCTTTTCTCCAGAAGAAGGCATCTTTATAGAATTGAATGAAGAACATTATCAACGCTACGATTTCTTTTATAAATTCATTCCTTGGGAATTCATCGCTTATGAAGAACCTGAATTAATGGATATTCTAACGGATATCGTCACCAATGAGCTAGGCATTATTTTGAATCCTGCTTATACAATGTTGCTACAATCTAAAGCGATAGCCAAGTTCATGTATGATTTGGACCCCTATAATCCCTATTTGCTAAAGACAACTTTAGACGCAAAGGATTTTTCCGATAACTTTTATGTCAGTAAACCAGTTTTTGGTAGAATGGGGGAAAATATCGCTTATTATGATGGCGATAGCGACCCTGAATATGAGACAGAAGGCGACTACGAAGATTTTGATAAAGTCTACCAAGAATTAGCTAAGTTTAATATAGATAGAAAAAAACACCGTTACCAACCAAGTGTTTTTTATACCCACGAACCTTGTGGCATCGCTATTCGTCGGCAAGATGATTTAATCATTGATGATGATGCAGAATTTGTAGGGCATACTATCGCTTTTCAGTAGGTTTCGTTGTTTACTACAGGGATATAGCTTTTGACGAGTATAGTTTATTTTTTTACCACGGAGAGATAGCGTTCATAGAGAACACGGAATTTTGACGAGTATAGTTTAA